>JBGSTQ010000080.1:0-5908 GCA_041736375.1 Thiobacillaceae bacterium | reverse complement strand
GCGAGGGTGGTGTTGGTGGCGATCACGCCATCGATGCGATGCATCATCAGCAGCGCGGCAATCGCGGCGATCTGGGCGTCGTCGAGGTCGGGCGCGATCTTCAGGGCGATCGGCACGTACTTGCCATGCTGTTGCGCGAGTTCGGACTGGCGCAGCTTGATCGCCGACAGCAGCGCGTCGAGCGCCTCGTCCTTCTGCAGTTCGCGCAGGCCCTGCGTGTTGGGCGAGGAAATGTTCACCGTCACGTAGCTGGCGTGAGGATAAACCCTGTCGAGGCAGGCGAGGTAGTCGTCGACCGCGTGCTCATTCGGGGTGTCCTTGTTCTTGCCGATGTTGATGCCGAGCACGCCGCTGAAATGGCTTGCCTCGACATTCCTCACCAGGTTGTCGACGCCGAGATTGTTGAAGCCCATGCGGTTGATGATGGCCTCAGCTGCCGGCAGGCGGAACAGGCGCGGCTTCGGATTGCCGGACTGCGGGCGCGGCGTCACCGTGCCAATCTCGAGGAAGCCGAATCCAAGCGCCGCCAGCGCGTTGATGTGTGCGCCGTCCTTGTCCATTCCGGCGGCCAGACCGACCGCGTTGGGGAAGTCGATGCCCATCACCTTCAGCGGTTTTCCCGTCGCGCGCGGCAGCAGGTTCAGCAGGCCGAGCTTGTGTGCGGCATCGAGGCTGGCGAGCGTGAAGCGGTGCGCGTCCTCGGGGTCGAGGCTGAACAATGCTGGGCGCAGCAGGGAATAAAGCATGGCGTGTCGGCGTGACAGGATCAGACGAAAGTTTAACAGGGGCCGGCCGCAGGACTGCTGTCCGGCATCCGGACGGTGTTATCCTCCAAAGCCGCGCGCTCCGCGTGTCCGACTGTCTCACATCCGATCGTTTTTTATTCATCGACAAACCCATGACTACCCCGTATCTCCTGCAACCATTCGTACTGCTTTTTCTTGCCCTGATCGCGCCGGCCGTATGGAGCGCCGACGACGTCCCGCCCCCGCCGCAACTGGCCGCTAAATCCTGGGTACTGATGGATGGCGCCAGCGGCAGCGTGCTGGTCGACCATCAGGGCAGCATGCGCCTGCCGCCCGCCAGTCTGACCAAGCTGATGACCTCGCACGTTGCGGCGCTGGAACTCCAGCGCGGCCGGATCAAGGAGGGCGATCTCGTCACCATCAGCGAAAAAGCCTGGCGCATGGGCGGCTCGAAAATGTTCGTCCACGTCGGCGATCAGATCGCGGTGAAGGACCTGTTGCGCGGCATCATCGTGCAATCGGGCAACGACGCCAGCATCGCGCTGGCCGAGCATCTCGCCGGCGGCGAGGACACCTTTGCCGCGATGATGAATCAGGAGACAAAACGCCTGGGACTCGCCGACACCCATTTCCTCAATGCCACCGGCTGGCCGGCCGAAGGCCATTATTCGAGTGCGCTCGATATGGCCAGGCTCGCGCGGGCCATCATCATCGAGGACCCTGAGCACTACGCGATGTATGCCGAGAAGGAATTCGTCTGGAGCGGCATCAAGCAACCGAACCGCAACCTGCTGCTATGGCGCGACCCGACCGTCGACGGCCTGAAGACGGGCCACACCGAGGAGGCAGGCTACTGCCTGGTCGCCTCCGGCAAGCGCGACGGCCAGCGTCTGATTGCCGTGGTGTTCGGAACCGACAGCGAAGTGGCGCGGGCGACCGAGACGGCGAAGCTGCTCGGCCACGGCTTCAATTTCTTCGACAGCAAGACCTTCTTCAAGAAGGGCGAGACGGTGCAGACCGTGGCCGTCTGGAAAGGCGCCGCACGCACCGTCAAGACCGGCGTCGCCAATGATTTCGCCGCTGCACTGCCCAAGCGCGCGAGCGAGGGCTACCAGACGCGCGTCGTGCTGGCGACAGCCGATGTGGTGGCGCCCATCGCCGCCGGCACGCCGCTGGGTAATGTCGAACTGGTGGACGCCGAAGGCAAGGTCGTCGTGAAGGCGCCGCTGGTCGCGCTCGAAGCGGTCGAAGAGGGCGGCTTCTTCCGCCGCATCTGGGACAGCATCCGCCTGTTCTTCAAGGGGATGTTCGGCTGAGCCATGGCGGCATGGGTGGAAATCGAAGACGGCCGCGCCGACGCATGGCCAGGACGGTTGGTAAACTCCCTGCCACTCGGGGAGGAGGGATGGAGCCAGGGTGAGCCGCTGCAGGGTTTGATCGCAACGGCCTGATTTCAAACGATCCCTCTCCCTTTCCGGTATGCGCTCATTCGTGACCACCTGTTCCCTGGCAGTGATCCTGTCTGCTTGCGCCGGCCTGTACTTTTCAACAAAGGCCCAGGCCAGCGATTTCCACGGCAAGAACGGCAGCGTGATCCTGCGCATGTGCAAGAGTGCGGACAAAGTAAAGACGCTTTCGGTGATGTGCCACAGCTATCTCGACGGTTATCTCGACGCGATGCATCACACCGGCAAGAGCAAATCGGTCTTTTGCCTCGAGGACAGCGACAGGCAGAAGGCACCGGCGGCGTTGGTGGCGTGGATCGAGGCGCATCCGGAATCGCTGACCCGGCCGGCCGCCGAGGTGTTGCAGCGGGCGCTGACCGAGATCTTCCCGTGCAAGGGCGTCAAATAGCGTGCTCGGGGGTGCGTCCGGATCGCTGCCGATCCTATATCGCGATGACAGCCTGATTGCCATTCACAAGCCGGCGGGGCTGCTGGTGCATCGCAGCGTGCTGGATCGCCACGAAACCCGTTTTGCCTTGCAGATGCTGCGCGACCAGATCGGTCAGCCGGTTTATCCGGTGCATCGGCTCGACAAGGGCACGTCCGGGGTGCTGTTGTTCGCACTGGATCGCGAAATCGGGCGTTTGCTCTCCGGCCAGTTCGAACGCGGTGCGGTGGGCAAGCGCTATGTCGCCATCGTGCGCGGGCATCCGCCGGAGTCGGGCGAGATCGATCATCCGCTGGCGCGCATGGCGGACGAACAGGCCGGCATCGTTGCTAGTTCGGCCGCTCAACCCGCACAAACCCGCTACTTTCGGCTGGCGACGGTGGAATTGCCCTACCAGGTGGATCGCTATCCAAGCAGCCGTTATGCCCTGGTCGAACTCGAGCCGCTGACCGGACGCTGGCACCAGCTGCGCCGCCACATGAAACACATCGCGCATCCCATTGTTGGCGACGCGACGCACGGCAAGGGTCGACATAACCGCCTGTTTCAGACGCTGTTCGGCCATTCGCGACTGTTTCTGGCGGCCACCGAGATGCGGTTTTCGCATCCGGTCAGCAGGCAAATTTTGCGCTTGCAGGCCGGGCTGGCCGAAGATTTCGCCGAGGTGGTCGGGCGGATGGGGTGGAGCGAGTTGTGCTTGCTGGGCGGCGTGAGCATGAGTGGCATCGTGCGCGCTGACCGCCCCTGACGGCCGATGAACGGACATTCGTAACGTTTTCCTCAAACTTGACTTCCTTACCGAGCCCGGCCGTTCAGGAGGGGCGTCCGTCCACCCGATGTCAGAAGCGGCCCGCTACGGGCTTTCGAAGCTGTCTACATGACCATCCGGTGTGACGCCATCCGGGAAGCCACTTGTAAACATGAATCTGATGACTCGTCAGTCCGGAACACGGTTACAACTGCTTACACATCGACATGGGAGCGAAACACTGGTGGAACGTTGCCGCCTTATCGTAAGCAGCATCCGGTGCCGAATGGTTCGGCGCCAGAAATTCAAGAAGGAGTCACACGATGAAGATTACAACCACCCTGAAAACCCTGTCCCTGCTCGGATTGTCATCCATGGCCTTTGTCGCCGCATCCGGCCATGCCGATACCGGCTACGGCAATTACGGCGCAGTACCGAATCCCAATGCATGGTATGGCGTCGCACCGAATACCAATCCGTGGATGGCCAATCAGGCTTACCAACAGACACGTTTCCTCGCCGCACTGAAGCAACGCCAAGAGCACCTCGATCAACGCCAGGACGCCCAGATGCTGCGCATCCTCAACGGCATGGAGAGCGGCAAGCTGACCTCGCGCGAGGCCGTCGTCCTTCTGCGTGAGCATCTGGCCATTGCCAACCTGGAGCGCAGATACATGGCCGACGGACGTCTGGGGCCGAACGAGCTTGCTAGCCTGGAGCAGCGTCTCGCTGATGCGGAAAAGCACATCACGTTCGAACAGCGTGACCGTGAGAAAAACGCTCCCACTGGACGTCCTGGTAATGGGGACCGCCCCGGCTACGACCGTCCCGGCGAGTACGATCGCCGCTGAGGCGAATCGGCCGCTGACCGGAGCCCCCTTCCGGTCAGTGTTGGCGGGGCAGAATCCTTCCCCGCGCCTTGTGGGGTGCCGGTTCTCCACTGCCACAATATCCGCATAACGACACGGGCCGCATTTGCGGCCCGTGTCGTCATGGGTGGCACGGCTTATTTCTTGGCCGTGCGCCGCCGACCTTTATTTTTTCGCCGTGCGGCGAAGGCGGTTCAGCAGGCGCCGCGCCAGTTCGCCGAATAACTCGGTCTGTGTCGGGTGCGGGAAGATCGCCTTGGCCACCTGGGTCAGTGTCATTTCACCCGCCACCATCATCACGCCGATGCCGATCAGGGTGTCGGTGTGGTCGGCGAGGTAGTGCACACCGATGATGCGGCCGGTGGCCTTGTCGGCGACCAGCTTGATCATGCCCTCGGTCTCGCCGGTGATCATCGCCTTGGCGTCGATGCTCATCGGCATCTTGGCTTCCACCGCGTCGATGCCCTTGGCCTTGGCCTGCGCCACGGACAGACCCACGAAGCCGGCCTGCGGGCGCGAGAAGGTGACGCCGCAATCCTTGTCCTGGTCGTATTCGCTGGCATGACCGAGCAGGTTGTTGGCGGCGACGCGGCCCTGGGTGGCGGCGGTGTGGGCAAGCATGTAACCGCCGATCACATCGCCCACTGCGTAGATATTCGCCGCACTGGTCTGACAGCGGGCGTTGACCTTGATCGCCGCGCCGTCGAGTTCGACGCCGACCTTGTCCAAGTTGAGCCTGCTGGTGTCGGGACGCTTGCCGGTGGCCATCAAGACGACGTCGCAGTTGAACACCGATTCGACCCCCTCTTTATTTGCATAACGCAGCTTCATTGCGCCGGGCTTGCCGCTCACTTCATGGATGGCGGCGCTGGTAACGACGGTGATTTCCTTCTCCAGCGAGGCGATCAGGGTCTTGGCGATCTCGTCCTCGATTTCGGCGAGGATGCGCTCGTTGCGTTCCAGCATCAGCACCTCGGTGCCAAAGTCGCGGAAGATCTGTGCCATCTCCACGCCGATGACGCCGCCACCGACGATGCCGAGCTTCTTCGGCGGTGACGAGAGGTTCCAGATGGTGTCGGAGGTGACCACGCCGCCGCTCGCGAGGTTCTCGCGCGCGCCGGGAATCGGCGGCACGAAGGCAGGGGCGCCCGTTGCAATCACCGCTGCGCCGAAGCGGACGGTGTAGGGCTCGCCCTCGACCGGGGTGATCTTTAGCGTGTGGGCGTCGACGAATTCGCCGTAGCCTTCGCGCACATCGATCTTCATGCCCTTGTCGGCCTTCAGCGCCATCTCGCCGCGGCTCGTCTGCACCCAGCGGCGATGCTTCTCGACCTGTTCCCAGTTGAGCTTGGGCGTGTTGGTGCCGTCGACGCCCATGTCGGCGTCGTGCGCGCGGTTGCGGATGACGTCCGCCGCGGCGCGCCAGGCCTTGGACGGGATGCAGCCGCGCCACAGGCATTCGCCGCCGGGGAAGGGCTCGTTGTTGACCATCATGACCTTGACGCCATGGTCGGCAAGGTCGCGCGCGCAGTCCTCGCCACCGGGGCCGCCGCCGACGACGACGACCGGGAAATCCCAGTTGCCTTCGGGAATGGGCGAGACCGGGGCGCTGGTCGTCGCAGGCATGGCAACGGATTCGGCGGCTGTGCCGC
>JBGSTQ010000078.1:0-1641 GCA_041736375.1 Thiobacillaceae bacterium | reverse complement strand
GCGCCCGTGCCGCCGGCCACGCCACCTGCCGCGCCACCCGTCGCTGAGCCCATGCCAACTGCGCCTGTGGTGGAATCGCCGCGGCCGCTGCTGGAGATTCCCGCCGGGGTCGACCTGAATTATTACAACGCCCGCGAAGTCGACGTTTTTCCGCGCGTGATGCAGGACATCCTTCCCGACTACCCGCCGGAGGCAGACCGCCGCCGCCTGTCCGGAACCGTCAGGCTGCAGATCAAGATCGAAGCCGACGGACGCATCAGTGATATCGAGGTGGTTGAATCCAGCCCGCCGGGCGTGTTCGACGAATCGGCGCTCGCCGCCTTTCGCACCGCACGCTTTTCGCCTGCGCAAAAGAACGGTCGTCCGGTGCGCGCCCGGGTCCTGATCGAGGTGAAGTACGACTTCGAGGGGCGGCTGCACTGAGCGCGCTGGGGTAAGCCGCGTACCGGACGTCATGGACGCCGTCGCGAATTTGCCGGCTAGGGTCTGTTCCTGACCATCGTCAGCGGAAAGTCCTTCGGCAGCAGCACCCACATCCGGCCCTTCTGCTTCATCCGTCCCGCCTGTTCGCCCGCCTCGCTGCCGAATCCCCAGAAATAATCCGCGCGCACGCCGCCGCGGATCGCGCTGCCGGTGTCCTGCGCCATCACCAGGCGGTTGAGCGGCACGCTGGAATAGGGATAGGTGGTGGCAAGAAACACCGGCGCGCCGAGGGGGATGAATTTGGGGTCGACCGCGATCGAACGCGCGGCGGTCAGCGGCACGCCGAGCGAGCCGAGCGGCCCCGGCAGACCATTGGGCAGTTCGCGGAAAAACACAAAGCTGGGGTTGGCGGCGAGCAGTTCCGGCAGCTTGTCCGGATTACTGAGGCCCCAGTTCTTGATGCCCTGCATCGACGCCTGCTCGAGCTTCAGTTCGCCGCGCTCGACCAGCAGCTTGCCGATCGACTGGTAGGGATAGCCGTTCTGGTCGGCATAGCCGACGCGCAGGTGGCTGCCGTCGGGGAGTTCGATCCGTCCGGAACCCTGGACCTGGAGGAAGAACAGTTCGACCGGATCCTCCGCCCAGGCGATCGGCCGGCCCCGGAAACCATTGCCGCCGTTTTGAGAGTTCTCGATTTCCTCGCGGGTGTAGTACGGCACCAGCTTGTTGCCGACGAGGCGACCGCGCAGACGCAGGTTTTTCAGTTCCGGGTAGACACTCGCCAGATCGACGGTGACGAGATCGTCGGGCGCGGCAAAAATCGGGAAGCGCGCGCGCGCGGTTCGCACGCGGTCGCCCTTGATCAGCGGCTCGTAGTAGCCGGTCACCATCCCTTCGCTGCTGCCGTCCTCCTGGCTGGCGGCGTAGGGCTGAAAGTGGCGCACGAAAAACTCCCGCGCAGTCGCCGTGTCGGGCGTCGGCATGGCCTCGGCTTCGCTGCATACCGCCAGCCAGGCGCTGCGCTTCTTCAGTGTGGCGCAGCCGCGCAGAAACGCGGTCCAGGCTTCGTCGACCGCATCGCTCTGCCAAATATGAACGCCCCAGCCGGTTCCGCCGCGGCGGAGGGACACCTGGTGATCGTCAACGTCGGTTCCGACGTGCTGGCTCTCGATGCGCTGCGCGAATTCACGGGACCCGACGATGTCATCCTGTGGCGAA
>JBGSTQ010000040.1:0-2728 GCA_041736375.1 Thiobacillaceae bacterium | reverse complement strand
GGGCAAGCCCACGCTGGTCAACCCACGCAATGGTGCAGCCGGAAGCATCCGCCAGCTCGACCCTGCGATTGCCGCGCAACGCCCGCTGTCGTTCTTTGCCTATGGCCTCGGCGAGGTGCAGGACTGGAGCCATACACCGATCACCCACAGCGCGACGCTCGACGCGCTGGAGAAAATGGGCGTGCCGGTATGCGGAGAACGCATCACCGGCCTGGGCGCAGCGGCACTGGTCAATTTCCACGACGACATCGCCGCGCGTCGTGATCAACTGCCATTCGACATCGACGGCGTGGTGTACAAGGTCAACCGTTTCGACCTGCAGCGCGAGCTGGGCTTTGTCACGCGCGAACCGCGCTGGGCGGTGGCGCACAAATATCCGGCGCAGGAGCAGATGACCACCGTGCTCGGCATCGAAGTGCAGGTGGGCCGTACCGGCGCATTGACGCCAGTGGCGCGCCTCGCCCCGGTTTTTGTCGGGGGGGTCACCGTCACCAACGCCACCCTGCACAATCAGGACGAAATCGACCGCAAGGATGTTCGGGTGGGCGACACCGTGATCGTACGGCGCGCCGGTGACGTCATACCCGAAGTCGTCGCGGCGGTCGTCGACCGCCGCCCCGATCCGGCTCCGCCTCGCTTCAATATTCTGCAGAGCTATCCACTCTGTCCCGAATGCGGCTCGCATGTGGTGCGGCTCGAAGGCGAGGCGGTGGCGCGCTGCACTGGCGGCCTCTATTGCCCGGCGCAGCGCAAGCAGGCGCTACTGCATTTCGCCAGCCGCCGCGCGATGGACATCGAGGGCCTGGGTGACAAGCTGGTCGATCAGCTGGTTGATCGCGGCGTGGTGCGCACCCCGGCCGACGTATATGGTCTCGACCTCGGCACGCTCGCCGGTCTTGACCGCATGGCCGAAAAATCGGCGGCCAACCTGCTTGCCGCGATCGACCACAGCAAGGACACCACGCTGGCGCGCTTCATCTTTGCGCTGGGCATCCGTAATGTCGGGGAAGCCACTGCAAAGGATCTTGCCCGTCACTTCGGTTCGATCGAGGCGCTGCTGGCCGCCGACGAAGCGGCCCTGATGCGGGTGCCGGATGTCGGGCCGGTGGTGGCGCAGTCGATCGTGCAGTTTTTTGCCGAGCCGCATAATCTCGAAGTCGTGCACAAGCTGCGCGAGGCCGGGGTGGGCTGGACCGATTCCGTCGGCGTGCAACAATCGGAGGGCAGACTGGCAGGCAGGACGCTGGTGCTGACCGGTACACTGCCGACGCTGACGCGTGACGAGGCCAGGGAAATGATCGAGGCCTCGGGCGGCAAGGTCAGCGGCAGCGTGTCGAAGAAAACTGATTACGTCGTGGCGGGTGCCGAGGCCGGCAGCAAGCTCGACAAGGCGCAGGAACTGGGCGTGACGATTCTGGACGAGGCGGGCCTCAGAGCCCTGCTGGTACACGATGTCGGGTCCGCATGAACCGTTAGGGGATGAGATGAAGAAAGTCAAAAAAGCCGTATTTCCGGTTGCCGGTCTGGGCACCCGTTTTCTGCCGGCCACCAAGGCCAGCCCCAAGGAGATGCTGCCTATCGTCGACAAGCCGCTGATCCAGTACGCGGTCGAGGAAGCGATGGACGCTGGCATCACCGACATCATCTTCATCAGCAGCCGCACCAAGCGTACGGTCGAGGACCATTTCGACAAGGCCTACGAGCTGGAAACCGAACTGGCCGCGCGCGGCAAGACTCGCGACCTCGAACTGGTGAAGTCGATCCGCCCGGCCGGCGTCAACTTCATCTACATCCGCCAGGCTGAGGCGCTGGGCCTGGGCCATGCCGTGCTCTGCGCCCAGCCGGTGATCGGCAACGAACCGTTTGCCGTGATCCTCGCCGACGACCTGATCGATGGCAGCCCGGCGGTGATGAAGCAGATGGTCGACCAGTACGACTACTACCAGTGTTCGATCCTCGGCGTGCAGCAGGTGGCGCCGCAGGAAACCGGCTCCTACGGCATCGTCGACGTGATCCCCATGGCGGAGCGCGTGTCGCGGGTGAACGCCATCGTCGAGAAACCCCGGCCGGAAGACGCGCCGTCCAACCTCGGCGTGGTCGGGCGCTACATCCTCACCCCGCGCATCTTCGACTACATCGCCAATCTCAAGCCCGGCGCCGGCGGCGAACTGCAGCTCACCGATGCCATCGCCGCCCTGCTCAAGGAACAGCAGGTGCTGGCCTACGCCTTCGACGGCGTGCGCTACGACTGCGGCAGCAAGCTGGGGTATCTGCAGGCCACCGTCGAATATGCGCTGAAGCATAGCGAAGTCAGCACCGACTTCGCCGCCTATCTAAAAAACCGCCTCTGCTGATCAGCCGGCCGCGACGCTGCCGTGGAGCCAGACCGCGGCTTCCAGTGCGTCGTCGGCTTTCAGTCCCTGTCCCAACAGTGCAGCGACCATGCCGCTCAAGCGGTCGCCCGAGCCGGCCTGTGCCAGCCACGGGCCACCTGTGGTGTTGACGGCGTAGCGCCCGTCGGGGTGGGCGATCACGCTGCCGGCCCCCTTGAGCACGACCTGCGAGCGATATTGCCGGCTTAGCCGGCGCGCCGCCTCGATGCGGGCGTGCTGAACCTCGGCGCCACTGACCCCGAGCAATCGCGCGGCTTCGCCGGGATGGGGCGTGAGCAGCAGGGCGGCGATGGCATCGGTGAGCTGCAGTTCGCCGCCGGCGCCGGGCTTGAGAT
>JBGSTQ010000343.1:0-8770 GCA_041736375.1 Thiobacillaceae bacterium | reverse complement strand
GCGGCACTGCAGCGGCAGCGGCCGCAGGGCGTGCTGATCGAGCTCGGCGGCAATGACACGCTGCGCGGCATGGCGCTTGCCGAGATCCGGCGCAATCTTGAGGCAATGATCCGCCAGGCGAAGCAGGCGGGTGCCTGGGTGCTGCTGTTCGAGCCGCCCGTGTTGCCCAACTATGGCAGGGCCTATGGTGAGGCGGTGGCGCGACTGTATCGCGAGGTGGCGCGCGAGCAGCGCGTCACCCTGGTGCCGTGTTTCATCTGCGGCATCGGCGTCGATCCCGCGATGATGCAGGCCGATGGCATCCACCCCAACGGGCGAGCCCAGGCAAAGATGCTCGACGCGGTGTGGCCGTATCTCAAGCCCAAGCTGCGCTGCGACGGAGCCAAACGGCCATGACCGCAGTCAAGCCTTGCCCCTGCGGTTCGGGGAGCAATTACGAGGCCTGCTGCGGGCGCTATCACGCCCGTGTCGAGGCGGCGCCGAACGCCGAAGCCTTGATGCGCTCGCGCTACAGCGCCTACGTACTCGGCCTCGAGGACTACCTGCGCGACACCTGGCATCCCGCTACCCGCCAGGCGGTGCTCCATCTGGATGCGGTGCCGCGGCCGCAATGGCTGGGTCTGACCGTCAAGGCGCACGCGCCGATCGACGACGACCATGCCACGGTCGAATTCGTCGCGCGCTACAAGCTGAATGGCCGCGCATTTCGCCTGCACGAGGTCAGCCGCTTCGAACGCGTCGACGGTAAATGGTTGTACCGCGACGGTGAAATCAACGAATGAGCAGGGAGGCAGCCATGCGCGCAAGCAAGCTCGGCCACGTGGTGCTGAAGGTCCGCAGTCTGGACGTGTCGGTGCCGTTCTATCGCGACGTGCTGGGACTGCAGGAAGTCGCGCGCCATGGTGGCAAGATGGCGTTCTTGTCGTGCGGCGAAAACCATCACGATCTGGCCTTGCTCGAAGTCGGATCAGGTGCACCTCCGCCCCTGCAGCGTCAGGTCGGCCTCTACCACGTCGCGTTCAAGGTCGGCGAGTCGCTCGACGAACTGCGGGCGTTTCGCGACCATCTGACCGCGCACGGTGTTGCCCTGGCCGGTCAGGCCGATCACCGCGTCAGCCAGGCGGTGTATTTTCATGACCCGGATGGGTTGATGCTCGAAGCCTATGTCGATGCCGATCCGGCGATCTGGCAGGACGATCCGGGTGCCGTTGCCTTCATCGGCGCCCTGGATCTGTAGTGTCCGGCACGGCGGCTCAGCGTGCGCTCAGCATTAGCCAGACCAGACGCCGGGCCATTTCCGCCTTGCGGGCCTGGTAGCCCGACTCGCTGCTGCGCACGTTTTCGCCGGGGGCGTACGAACTGTCACGAACTTCGGTGCGCACCAGGTCGGCGCTGCCACGGAAGTCGTTGCGCTCGCCCGCCATGCGAACCCTTTCGCCCGATGCCATGCCCACACGGTCGAATCCCGGACCAGGCTTCACCACATCGGCGTGAGCCAGGCTTGCGCCCATCAGGGCAACGGCAATCATCAGTTTGAGTTTCATCATGCTCTCCTTCGTCGTCAGGTTCTGCGCACCGTGCGCTGGAACATGGCGTCAGAGTAGGCATGCACGAAGGGCGATATAAGCAACCGGGTTCAAACCCGGTTGACTAACCGGGTTGGGGTCGGGTGGAGGGATGGGTGGCCGACGGACTAAGCCTGCTTGCTAGGGCTTTGTATGCTGCCTATGTCGATTGGTGGGGTGGATGACGAGACGCGAAGGAGCTTACCGAACCCCCTGCTCAAAACGAAATCCCTTGTAGCCGAGGATCACGCCATCAGGCGTGATCTGCTCCAGGCTGATACCGGCTGCCAATAGATCGCCTTCCTGGGCCATGTTGCCGTTGATCATTACGCGGCGTTCCCCGGGCTTGCTCGAATACGCATGAAACGAGATGGAAATGGCTGGAATCTCCCGCTGGATCGTGGGAGGCAGTTCATTAAGGGCCATGACTTTTCTCCCTTCCTCGGCGGCAGTCCCGGCAGGCGCTGTCCTGTCTGGCGACGGCATCCCCGTTGCATTCTGGACGCCCTTATCAGCTTGAGACATCGGGGAGGGCGACGGAATGTCAGCGTGTACCGGAGTGTCCAGTTTCGTCGCACTCCCCCCTTCCAGAGGTTCAGGTTGAGCTGTTGATGTTGGGTTCGACATCAACGGGTCGTGTCGCGGCTTGGCGATCATTTCGGTTGACTTGGCGGGGGGGGCTGGCATGGAGGCGACGGGTTCGACCGCAGGAGCGGGTTGTGACATCTGCCATGGCCGCAACCAGCCTACCGCAATACCCGCGCAGATCAGGACAGCGGCAAGCACGCTGTTGAGAAGATACTTGGGCCGCCCGGGAGCCGGCAGCGTAGCCTGGGCTGTCAGCAGCGTCGGCGTCGAGCCGAGCTGACGCTGCTGATCGGATTTCTTGAGGGCATCCAGGATGTAAGACATGGCTACAGTTCCCCTTCCTCGCGCAACAGCTTCGGCGCCGCCTGATCCGCCAGATTGACCAAACGGATCAGGGTCTGGGGCCCGGCGTTGCCGTCGGGGATCAAGCCCTGAGCAAGCTGGAACTGCTTGACCTGACGCACAAGCTCGTCATCGAATACCCAATCCTTTTTGGCTTCGACCACCCCGCCATGCACCTGTGCGAGTTGCCTGCTCAACCATTCCACAGCCGCACCGTTATCGCCAAGCCGGATGACGGATTGTGTCACGGGCGGCACACGCCACAGCAGGCTGTAGTATCCCGACCATTGGGTCGCCAGGGCACTCAGTGCGACCGTCGCAGTGGTGGTGCCGATGGCAAAGGTGGCGGAATCGGGACCGAGGGCCGTAAGGGTTGCAAAGAATTCGTGGCCATCCTGGCCATGCATGCTCAATACCGCCGGCCGGTTCGACTTGCGCAGTTCATCCAGGCCGCCGCGGCCCGCCCGACAGCGCAAGCCTAGCGTTTCAGCCTGCAGGCAGGCGTCCGCTCCCTGATACTCGGCGCCCCATGCCTTGAAGAGTGCGGAGTAGGCCAGATCCTTGCTGCGCGGGCTGGGCTCATCGGCTGGCCATGTCAGCCACTCCGGCCAAGCCAGTTCGGATTGAATGGCCTCGGGCGGGTCTGCCGTTTCCGTCCGTTGGGTGGACAAAGTTGGCGCAACGGCCTGCTGAACGGTCGCTACCTTGGCCTCCGGCTGTTCCCAGAACATCATCAGCGCCAGCGCGCCACCGACCAGCAAGATCACGCTGGCCGCAAGAAACAGCCGCATGCTGCGACGCCGCGTGGAGGGTTTATGAAAGACCTCACGCGCCGCCTGCTCGAGCGTCCCGCGATCAACCCGCTCCTTGCCTTGCGCATAGGTGCCGAGCAAGGCCCGGTCGCACAACACGTTGATGATGCGCGGAATGCCGCCGCTCAGCCGGTGCAAGCGGCCCATGACCGCAAGCGGAAACAGCTGGTGCTGCGTGCCCGCAACCTCGAGTCGATGCTGGACATAGGCAGCGACTTCCGCCTTGCTCAGGCTCCCCAGGTGATAGCGCGCCACGATGCGCTGCGCGAGCTGCCGCAGTTCCTGGCGCTCCAGCATCGCCGCCAGCTCGGGCTGACCGATCAAAATGATCTGCAACAGCTTGCGTTCGTTGGTTTCCAGATTCGTCAGCAGCCGCATCTGTTCCAATACCTCGGCGGACAGGTTCTGCGCCTCGTCGATGATCAGCACCGAATGCCTGCCCTTGGCGTGGGCGTCGAGCAGATGCGCGTTGATGCAATCGACGAACACCTTGATGCTGGTGTTGCCGGGTGGACAGGCGATGCCGAACTCGACACAGATGGTCGAGAGCAGCTCTTCCACCGTGAGCTTGGGATTGAAGACGTACGCCACGTCGCAGGATTCCGGTATCTGCTCGAGCAGACAGCGGGACACGGTGGTCTTTCCCGTCCCGACCTCGCCCGTGAGCAATACAAACCCGCCTTCGCCATTCACGCCGTAGAGCAGATGAGCCAGCGCATCCTGGTGGCGCTGACTCATGTAGAGGTAGCGCGGCGCGGGCGCGATGGAGAACGGAGTTTCGGCGAGGCCGAAATAACTCAGGTACAGGGGACTCATGGAGGAGATGCAGCGAACAAATTGTTTTGCCTCATAGCCGAAGCAGGGTAAGTGCGTGGCCGGAACGCGACTGGTCAAGATACAGCCATATTATCAATCGATTGTCCCGCAGGTGTCGCAAAAAGAAAAAGCACCTAGGCCGCTAAGCGCTAGGTGCTCGTATTGATTGGGGTGGATGATGGGACTCGAACCCACGACAACAGGAATCACAATCCTGGACTCTACCAACTGAGCTACATCCACCATTGCTGTTGTCGGCGTGAAGCCGGCAACGGAAACCTTGGCCTGCCCGACAGGAATCGAACCTGTAACCCCCAGCTTAGAAGGCTGGTGCTCTATCCAGTTGAGCTACGGGCAGAGACTCTTCTCGGGCATACAACTCCGCAATTGCCTCGACGCCAGACGAATTGGGGTGGTCGGGGTGAGAGGATTCGAACCTCCGACATCCTGCTCCCAAAGCAGGCGCGCTACCGGGCTGCGCTACACCCCGAATCCAATCCGCGCCGTGCGGACGCATTTCGGAGAGGCCGAACTATACCTTGGCGGCAATGACCGGTCAATTTTATGCTTGAGCAAAACGGTCCGTTTCCGGGAAAATCATTCCTTTTGGAATGGTTGCCCCAATGAGCGCGCATATCCTCGATGGCAAGACGATGGCCGACACCATCCTCGCAGTGATTCACGACAAGGTCGCGGAACGAGAGGTCCAGGGCAAGCGCCGTCCCGGCCTTGCGGTGATTCTGGTCGGCGACGATGCCGCCTCGGCCGTCTACGTGCGCAACAAGAAACGCGCCTGCGAACGCGCCGGGGTGACGAGCGTGGCCCATGATCTGCCGACGTCGGCCACCCAGGACGAACTGCTGGCACTGATCGACAGCCTCAACGCCGACACGGCGATCGACGGCATTCTGGTGCAGCTGCCGCTGCCGCCGCATATCGACGCCGAGACGGTGATCGAGCGCATTCGCCCGGACAAGGACGTCGATGGTTTCCATCCCTACAACATCGGACGCCTGGCGGTGAAGATGCCGACGCTCAGACCCTCCACGCCGCGCGGCATCATGACCCTGCTGCGCGCCACCGGCGAGGAGTTGCGCGGCAAGAATGCGGTGATGGTCGGCGCCTCCAACATCGTCGGCCGGCCGATGAGCCTGGAACTGCTGCTCGCCGGCTGTACCGTGACCATCTGCCACAGCGCGACCCGCGACCTGGAGAGCTTCGTGCGCTCGGCGGAAGTGCTGGTGGTCGGGGTGGGGAAGCCGCACATGATTCCCGGCGACTGGATACGCGAAGGCGCAATGGTGATCGATGTCGGCATCAACCGCCTGCCGGACGGCAAGCTGGTCGGCGATGTCGACTTCGATGGCGCGTTGGCGCGCGCCGGCTGGATCACACCGGTGCCGGGTGGCGTCGGTCCGATGACGGTGGCGACGCTGCTGGAAAACACACTGGAAGCGGCGCTGATGCACAACCCCTAGAAACCTTGTCCTTAGCGGTAAAAATTCGGCAAAAATCTACGAGGCATGCAGCGCCCGGAGATACTTCACATCGACGAAGGGCTGGCCGAGGTCGGGACCGGCGATGAGGCGGTTGGGTGCGCCGGGGTCGCCGAGGTCGGACAGCACGACGGCGGCGCCGCTGAAATCGTGGTCCAGGGTGTAGTCGTTGACCGTGATCAGGGTTTTAAGGCCGGCGCCCATGCTGGCGCGCAGGCCGTTTTCCGAATCCTCGAATGCCAGACAGGCGGCGGCGTCGAGCCCGATTTTTTCCAGTGCGTAATGGTAGATATCCGAAGCAGGCTTCTTCGCCGGCACGATGTCGCCTGCCGCGATGACCTCGAACCATTCCGGGGTGCCTGATCCGAGACTGTGCTCCAGCAGGACGGTGACGTTCTCGGGCGTGGTGGTGGTGGCGATGGCCAGGCGCAGACCGGCGGCGCGCGCTTCGATCAGCAGGCGCCTGACCCCGGGACGCATGGGAATGCCGCCGCCGGCGGCCAGCGCCGCGTAGTGCCGGGTCTTGGCCTGGTGAAGTTGCGCCACGAGTTCGTCGAAATTGGCCGGCTTGCTATAGTCCGGCCGGTAGTGGTCGATATAGTGCTTCATCCGCTCCTTGCCGCCGGTGACGGCGAGCAGTTTGCCGTACAGGGCGACATCCCAGTGCCAGTCCAGACCGGCTTCCTGGAAGGCCCGGTTGAAGGCGGGGCGGTGACCGTCACGCTCGGTATCGGCAAGGGTGCCATCGACGTCGAATAAAAGGGCTTGAAGAGTCATTGTGGGTTGCGGTTGGATTTGGATTCTGTTATTTAATCGGGTTTGGGTTTTGCCCGGGATTTGATCAATTATCAAGAGAACGACATGGCTGAAACACTGATGCGCTTTGAGCCTTACAAGGCCAAAAAAGGCGAGGAATACATGAATTCGAAGCAACTCGGGCATTTTCGCAAAATGCTCGAGGCATGGAAAGCGGAACTGTCGCAGGACATCGATACCACCCTGCACTCCATGCAGGACGAGCAGACCGTATTCGCCGACCCCAACGACCGCGCCACCCAGGAATCCGACATGGCCCTGGAACTGCGCAACCGCGACCGCGAGCGCAAGCTGATCAAGAAAATCAACGAGACCATAGCCAAGATCGAGAGCGGCGACTATGGCTACTGCGAATCCTGCGGCGTTGAAATCGGGCTCGATCGCCTGCAGGCGCGTCCGACCGCGACGCTGTGCATCGACTGCAAGACGCTCGAGGAAATCCGCGAGCGTCAGGTCGCCAAATAATCCCACTTGTCAGACGCGACATGTCCCAGCCCGGTTCGGACCAGACCAGCGATTTCGACCGCTATTACAGCGGCCTCTTGTACAGCGTGATGCGCTGGGACCAGCTGACCGCGTTCTGGCAAAAGGTCGACGCCGGAGCCGGCTGGTATCTCTATGCGGTGGGTCACGAGGTGCCGCAGGCGCCGTCTCCTGCCGACAAGGTGCGGCAGTTCATGTCCGAGCTGGACGACTTGCTGCGGCGCGAGCATCACGAGGATTATTGCGCGATCGTCTATGCCGACGATCTCGATGCGCCGAATTTCATCAAGATCTACGACCCCAATCATCTCGGCAGTTCATGCGGCTCCAGCTCGATGAAATCCTCGGTATTGCCGGGCTGGCTGATGAGCAAGACGCCGCCGCGCGAACTCGAAATGCGCGGCGTGGTCACCGGGCAGCGCAAGCGCTGGTGGCAGGCTTTTCTGGGCGACACCGCCTGACGGACTTACCGGTCAGGACAATAAAAAACGCGCCTTTCGGGCGCGTTTTTCCATGGTGCGGGCTCTGTGCCGGCTGGCAAAGCCCGCAAGCCATGTCAGCTGGCATGTTCCTCGTCGCTGCTGGGAGCCGGTGCAGGAGCTTCCAGCAGGGCCTTCATCGACAGCCGCAGACGGCCTTTCTCGTCGGCTTCGAGGATCTTTACCCGAACGACCTGGCCTTCCTTGAGGTGATCGCCGATGGCATTGACACGTTCGTGGGCGATCTGCGAAATGTGCAGCAGGCCGTCACGTCCCGGCAGCACGTTGACGATGGCGCCAAAGTCCAGCAGCTTGATGACCGGGCCTTCGTAGACCTTGCCGACTTCAACCTCGGCGGTGATTTCCTCGATGCGCTTCTTCGCCAGTTCGCCCGCTTCCATGCTGGTGCAGGCGATCTTCACGCTGCCGTCTTCCTGGATGTCGATCTGGGTCCCGGTTTCCTCGGTCAGCGCGCGGATCACGGCGCCGCCCTTGCCGATGACGTCGCGGATCTTTTCCGGGTTGATCTTCATCGCGATGATGCGCGGCGCGTAGGCCGACATTTCATGGCTGCCGGAGACCGATGCCTTCATGATGCCGAGGATGTGCATGCGGCCTTCCTTTGCCTGGGAGAGGGCGGCCTGCATGATCTCCTTGGTGATGCCGGTGATCTTGATGTCCATCTGCAGCGCGGTGACGCCCTTTTCGGTTCCCGCGACCTTGAAGTCCATGTCGCCCAAGTGATCCTCGTCGCCGAGGATGTCGGTCAGCACGGCGAAGCGGTTGCCTTCCTTGATCAGGCCCATGGCGATGCCGGCGACGTGCGCCTTCAGCGGGGCACCGGCGTCCATCAGCGAGAGGCAGCCGCCGCACACCGAAGCCATCGACGACGAGCCGTTGGATTCGGTGATCTCGGAGACCACGCGCATGGTGTAGCCGAACTCTTCCTTGGAGGGCAGCACCGCCAGCAGCGCGCGCTTGGCCAGACGACCGTGGCCGATTTCGCGGCGCTTGGGCGAGCCGACGCGACCGGTTTCGCCGGTGGCGTAAGGGGGCATGTTGTAGTGCAGCATGAAACGGTCGGAGTAGCTGCCTTCGAGCGCGTCGATGGTCTGCTCGTCACGGCCGGTTCCCAGCGTGGTGACGACCAGGGCCTGGGTTTCGCCGCGGGTGAACAGGGCGGAGCCGTGGGTACGCGGCAGCACGCCGGTGCGGATGGTGATCGGGCGCACGGTGCGGGTGTCGCGGCCATCGATGCGCGGCTGGCCGGAGAGGATGCGGTTGCGTACCACGCCGGCTTCGAGGATCTTTACCCGAACGACCTGGCCTTCCTTGAGGTGATCGCCGATGGCATTGACACGTTCGTGGGCGAT
>JBGSTQ010000339.1:0-3951 GCA_041736375.1 Thiobacillaceae bacterium | reverse complement strand
CTGGCGGCGTATTCGTAGAGCAGGTCCGGGGTGCGGTGCGCGGACACCACCTTGGTCTCGAAATGGATGCCGAGCTGTTTCAACTGCATCGCCGCGTGTTTCATCACCTCCCAGTCGCTGGAAGACCCCATCACCACACCGACCAGAGGAGCGTTCATCTGCCTGACCCGCCGAATGAAAGCGGCATTTTAACGCGAGAGCCCCCTACAATTTGCGCGTCCCGCGTTTTGGATCGAAGCCATGCCCGTCACCCTGCAAACTGTGCTGCTGCTTACTGCCTCCAATTTCTTCATGACCTTCGCCTGGTACGCTCATTTGAAGAATCTGGCCGACAAGCCGTGGATCGTCGCCGCGCTGTTGAGCTGGGGCATCGCGCTGCTGGAGTACCTGTTCCAGGTGCCGGCCAACCGCATCGGCTACACCGTTCTGACCCTGCCGCAGCTGAAGATCCTGCAGGAGGTGATTACCCTGGCGGTGTTCGTGCCGTTCGCGATCTTCTACATGCGCGCCGAGCTGAAGTGGGATTTTCTGTGGGCGGCGCTGTGCCTGGTGGGCGCGGTGTACTTCATGTTCCGCGGCACGCAGTAAGAGACGGGTCCGGCGGAATTCGCCGGCCGTGACGGCGAATCTTGTCTAAGGTGATAGCTGCTTGAGCAACCGCCGGGCGTCCGCCCGGTGGTCCGTTCCGAACCTGAAGGAGGGACTTATGACCCACCAACCCATCCTGCGCCGCTTGCCGGCGAGCGCGGCGCTTTTGGCGCTGCTTGTTGCCTGTCCGTTTGTAGCTGCTTTCGCACAAGATATTCCGCTGGCGCGCACGGCCGGGGAGACCGCGCTCAAGTGGGGCGGCTGCCCCGACTTCATGCCCAAGGGCTGCGAGATCGCGGTGCTCCATGGCGATCCTGCCAAAAACAATGCCGATGTCTTCTTCAAGGTGCCCGCGAATGCGGTGATCCCGCGCCACTGGCACACCTCGGCGGAGCGCATGGTGCTGGTGGCCGGCGAGCTTCAGGTGACCTACGACGGGCACGAGACCGCTGTGCTCAAACCGGGGTCGTATGCGTACGGTCCTGCCCGGCTGCCGCACAAGGCGGAGTGCGGGGCGGGCGGTCCGTGCGTGTTGTTCATCGCATTCGAATCGCCGGTGGATGCGATTGCGGGCGATGCTGCCCGGAAATAGCTGAGGGTTGTTCGGCGCCAGGTTGGTGTGCAGGCGGCTGGCCGCCGGGGCGAAGCGGTGAGAGTTGGCCTCAGTGCGTACCCGCGGCGTGGCCGCTGGCCGTGACGATCCAGGGCGGGGTCCGCATCGTCAACTGGATTGCTTCGTCGCTTTGCTTCTCGCAATGACGGGCGGCGCTGCCAGGGAGTGAAGCAGGCAGCTTGTTATTTGATCCGCCCCATCTGCACCATCACCTGACACGGATTGCCTTGTGGCGGCGGTAGTTCGACCTTCTGCTGCGCCGCGCGTGCGTCGATTTCCTTGTTGTGGGCGTCCCAGTAGGACTGGCATTCGGGCAGGCTTTTCATCGATTGCAGCCGCGCGACATAAGCCTTGCGTTCCTGTGCGGTCATCAGCTGGGCGCCGCGAATGTTGTCGCCGGAGGCATACCACGGAAAGGCGTGGGCGAGGGAGGCAACCAGGGACAGGGCGAGAATGGCGGTAATGCGTTTCATGGGGTTTCCTGGATCGGGCGATGAGATGCGGCATCGTACAGCTTCACCTGCTCCGGGCGCAAAAAAACCCCGCGCGGGCGGGGCTTTTGATGGTGCGGTTGACCGTCAGACGCAGCCGGTCGGCTTGGGGGTGCCGGCGTAGCGGCCGGCCTGCTTGGCGGGGCCGAAGGGGAACAGGTCGAAGAGGAACTTCTTGTCGCCCCATTCGTCGCCGAACTCTTCTTTCAGTCCCTTCTGCAGGAAGCGCAGGTTGGGCGCGGTGCCGTTCTGGGAGAAGTACTCGCGCATATAGTTGATGATTTTCCAGTGGTTTTCGCCCAGTTCCAGGTTGTCTTCCTTGGCCAGTTCGACGGCCAGTTCTTCTGACCAGTCTTCCAGGTTGACCAGGTAGCCTTCGGGGTCGGTTTCGACCATCTTGCCGTTGATTTCGCGTTCCATGATGCGGTCCTTGCTTGATTAAAAAATGCGATGGGCGAACCATAGAATAACCAAGTGAATTAGTCAACTACTCTTTCAGGGTTATTTGAGGAAGCCGGTGGTTACGGCAAGGCGAAGGCGAGGACGACGGGCAGTACGGCCAGCGCCGACAGGTTGCCGAGCAGCACGATCGACGCCACCCGCTCCGGCTCCTGGCGGTACTGCTCCGCCATCAGGTAGTTCAGCACCGCGGGCGGTAGCGCGCCGAACACCAGCAGGATCGATTGCTGCACCGGGTCGAGGTCGAGGAAAGGCGTCACCAGCAGCACCATGACGATGCCGGTGGCGGGCGACACGATGCCGCTGGCGACGCCGATGTGCCAGTCCTTGAACGACACCTGGTTGAGCCGCACCCCGAGCGCGAACAGCAGCATCGGGATCGAGGCGTCGCCGAGCATCTTGATCGCGGTGTAGAGCGGGTCCGGCAGCACGGCGTCGGAGAGGCTCACCGCCACGCCCAGCACGGTCGCCGCCATCACCGGGGTCTTCAGGAGCTGCAGCAGGCGCATGCGGTGGGCCAGCAGGTAGGGGCCGATGGAGAAGTGCAGCACCATTTCCACCAGGAACAGGATGATCGCCGCCCCCAGCGCTGCCTCGCCGAAGGCCAGCACGATGAGCGGGATGCCCATATTGCCGGAGTTGTTGAACATCATCGGCGGCACGAAGGTCTTCGCCTCCACCTTCAGCAACCGCGCGACCGGCCACGCCAGCAGCCCCGAGCCGAGGATCACCAGGGCGCCGCCGAGAGCCAGCTGCCAGTAGTGGGCGAAGTCGAAGGATTTCGACGCCAGTGCCGAGAACACCAGGGCCGGCGTCAGCACGTCCATGCTGATCTGGTTGGTGACGCCGATGTCGGGACGCTTGACCCGGCCGTACCACCAGCCGATGCCGATGATCGCGAACACCGGGAAGACGATGGACAGGATGCGCAGGGCGAGCATGGCGCGATGGTAACCAGAAACGCCCGTCGGCGCGTGCGGGCTGGACGCCTAAATCCAGCGCAGTTGCGTTGACAAACCCCCTCCCCCATCGAGGGGGAGGGCTGGGGAGAGGGTGGGCAGTTGCGGCGCTTTATCGCAACTGCCTGGTTTTAAACAACCCCTCTCCCCAGCCCTCTCCCGCAAGGGGAGAGGGAATCACCCCTCGTCGACTTCGTCAGCACGCTGGAGCACTTGCAGCGCTTGCTCTGGCAGGGGGCGGATCACTTGCCGGCGGCTTGCCAGCTATGCGACTCGCCCGGAGTTTGTTGCAGCCACGCGTAGTAGGCGTCGTACATGACCCTGCCCTGCTCCAGCATGGCTTGGTCGTCCGCATACAGCGCGGACAATCCCAGCGACTGCGCCAGCAGACCGGCGCATTGCGGCGCCAGATCGAGCCGCCCGGTGTCGGCACCACGCACGATGACGGCGAGTTGCTGCAGTGCGGGGTCGGTCAGATTGTGCAGGTGGAGGAAGGCATCGAAGCTGCACAGTTCGCCGACATGGCCATAGTCCACGCCGGGGATGTCGTAGGGAATTGCGCCGGTTTCTTCCGCCACCTTCAGCACCTGGTCGGCCGGGACGTAGAGGAATTCAGCCGCAGGATCGATGAAGCGCGCGATCAGCCAGGGGCAGGCAATGCGGTCGATCTTTGGCCGCGCGCGGGTGACCCATTTCATTTTTTCGCCACTTTGCCGCCCGCCGCCTTGTACGCTTCCAGCCCGCCCTCGATGAAGCGCGCCTTGACGCCGGCAGCCTGCAGGCGGTCGACCACGCTGTTCGACACGCTGCCGCCGCGCACGCAGTAGATCACCACGTCGAG
>JBGSTQ010000316.1:0-1863 GCA_041736375.1 Thiobacillaceae bacterium | reverse complement strand
CATCCAGCCCTGCGCCTGCCCGAAGAGCCAGCCGGTCAGCGCCAGGGCGGCCCAGATCAACAGACCGAACAGCACCAGCAATCCCACGCCGACGGCGATCCAGGTGCGGCGGCGCACCTGGAAGAGCCGGGGCGCGAACTGGGCGGCGAAGGCGAAATGACCGGGTTTGTTCATGGCGACGCCTCAGTGGTCAGTAGATTTCGTGAGCCGATCCATCACGGCGAACAGCACGCCCGAGACCACGAAGGCCATGTGCAGCCCGACCTTCCAGGCCAGCTGGTCGTTGGTGTAGGCCTCGACGTTGACGAACGCCTTCAGCAACTCGATGCCGGAGATGGCAACGATGGAGCCGATGACCTTGAGCTTCAGGTCGGAGAAGCTCACATGCCCCATCCAGTCCGGGCGGTCGACGTTATCCCCAGTGTCGATCTTGGAGACGAAATTCTCGTAGCCAGCGAAGATGATGATGATGAGCAGATTGGCCACCAGTGCCACATCCACCAGGGTGAGCACGCCCGCCACGACCTGATTGCCCTCGCCCGACACCACCATCGGCAGCAGGCTGATGAACTCCTTGACGAACTTGATCAGCAGCAGCGCGATGGCCCCCACCATTCCGACATAGAACGGCGCAAGCAGCCAGCGACTGGCAAAGATGAAGCGTTCGAGTGAGTGTTCAATTTTTTGCATCAGGACTCCAGCGACAAGGTACGGGACCCGTCACGCCACCGCTGCCGCATTCACTGCACTGCCTTGAGTGCCGCGATGCGCTCTTCCAGCGGCGGGTGCGTCATGAACAGGCGCTTGAGGCCGCTGGCGCCGCCGCCGGCGATGCCGAAGGCGGCCATCTTGTCGGGCAGCGGATGCGGATGCAAGCTGTTCAATCGCTCCAGCGCGGCGATCATCGCGCCTTTGCCAGCCAGGCTGGCGCCGCCGCGGTCGGCACGGAATTCACGCTGGCGCGAGAACCACATGACGATGATCGAGGCGAGGATGCCGAGCACCAGCTCGGCCACGATCATGGTGACGAAGAACGCCGGGCCGTGGCCCTCCTCGTTCTTGAACACCACCCGGTCGACGGTGTGGCCGATGACGCGCGACAGGAACATGACGAAGGTGTTGACCACGCCCTGGATCAGCGCCAGCGTGACCATGTCGCCGTTGGCGACGTGGGCGACTTCGTGCCCGATCACCGCCTCGGCCTCCTCGCGGGTCATCTGCCGCAGCAGGCCGGACGACACGGCGACGAGCGCGTTGTTCTTGTTCATGCCGGTGGCGAAGGCGTTGACCTCGGGCGAATCGAAAATGCCGACTTCGGGCATGCCGACGCCGGCGTCCGCGGCGAATTTCCGAACGGTGTCGACGAGCCAGAACTCGGTCGAATTAGACGGCGTCTCGATCACCCGCACGCCCATCGATTTCTTCGCCATCCACTTCGAGATGGCGAGCGAGATCAGCGAACCGCCAAAGCCCATCACCGCAGCGAAGACCAGCAGCGAGGAGAGGTTGAGACCCTGGGCGTTGAGGTAGGGCTCGACGCCGAGGAGGCGCATGGTGACCGACAGCACCAGCACGATGGCCAGGTTGGTGGCGAGGAAAAGAACGATGCGTTTCATGGATGTACTCCCAAAAAAAGAACCCGATGAGGGATTGCAACGACGCTATTCTAGGGCCGAAAATAACAAATAAAAGTCGAATCTTTCTTGTTTACTATTCGTATTTTTCGAATCTTTCCCAATGAACCTCAAACATCTGCATTACTTCTGGACCGTCGCCCGCACCGGCAGCGTGGCGGCGGCCGCCGAACGCCTGCATCTCACGCCGCAGACGATCAGCGCCCAGATCAAACTGCTGGAGGACGCC
>JBGSTQ010000280.1:0-3995 GCA_041736375.1 Thiobacillaceae bacterium | reverse complement strand
CAGTCCAGCCCGCTCCTGGCGCACCGCGTCGGACAATGGGTGATCCACCGCGTGTGGGCGTGGCCGATCCTGCTCGGCGTACTGTTTGCCGTCTATCAATTCGTCGGCGTGTTCGGCGCAGGCACTCTGGTCGGGCTAATGGAAGATGGCCTGTTCGGCGAAGTCCTCAACCCGGCAGTCATACACTTCGTGCAAAGCCAAGTCACAGTGCCCTGGCTGGCCGAGCTGCTGGTCGGGCAGTACGGCCTGTGGACCATGGGCATGACCTATGCGCTGGCGCTGATTTTTCCCATCGTCACCACCTTCTTCATCGCCTTCGGCCTGCTGGAAGACTCCGGCTATTTTGCGCGGCTGTCGGTGCTGGCCAACCGCCTGTTCAAGCTGTTCGGACTGAATGGCCGCGCCGTGCTACCGATGGTGCTGGGGCTGGGATGCGTGACCATGGCCACGCTCACCACACGCATCCTGCATAGCCCGCGCGAACGCCTGATCACGATTTTTCTGATGGCGCTGGCGATTCCCTGCTCGGCGCAGCTGGGCGTGGTGCTCGGTTTTCTCGGCGGGATCTCGTTCATGGCGACGCTGATCTGGCTGGCGGTCATGGTCGGCGTGCTGATCCTGGCCGGTTTGCTGGCAGCGAAGCTGATACCGGGCCGGCGCATCCCGCTGGTGACCGAAATGCCGCCGATGCGGCTGCCGGTTCCCGGCAACGTCGCCAAAAAAACCGTTGGCCGGCTGAAGTGGTATCTGATCGAGGTCATCCCGCTGTTTTTGCTGGGCACCCTGATCATGTTCCTGCTGAACCAGTTCGGTGCGCTGTCTGTCATCATCCGCGCCGGCGAGCCGCTGGTATCGGGCTGGCTGGGCCTGCCAAGGGAGGCCAGCGCCGCCTTCGTGATGGGATTCCTGCGCCGCGACTTCGGCGCCGCCGGCCTGTTTGCCTTGAGCGGCCAGCTGGACTCGATCCAGGCCGTGGTCGGCATGGTCACGATTACCCTGTTCGTGCCGTGCATCGCCAGCGTCATGATGATCATCAAGGAGCAGGGACTGAAAGTCGCCGCCGCGATGCTCGCCCTCATTACCCCTTTTGCGTTTTTCATCGGCGGCCTGCTCAACCACCTGCTGCGCGCGTTCTGGGGAGCCGGCGCATGAGCCCCGTCGATCATAACGCCCGCGTCCCGCTGAGCTTTCTGCTGCCCGGCGTCAGGGCGCAGGTCGACGCCATTGACGACGCCATCGAGCCCACCCAGCGGGAACAGCTGATCGCCTATGGGCTCGCTGCCAATCGTCAACTGATCGTGCTGCAGCAGCGCCCGATGACGATCGTGATGGTTGACGAAGTCGAGCTCGCTCTGGAAGCCGACGTGGCGCGCCACGTCTGGGTGAGGCGGCGCCGGGCACAAGAATGATTTCCGCAACATTTCCCGCTTTTTTCGCGGCAGGACCGCTGTTTCGAGTGAAACCACCCTGCCCACGATAAAGGTGGAAGACACTGCCGAGCCGATCACGGTTAACAACCGCGACCAGGCCACTGCAACACGTGTCGGCAAAGACAGGCAGGACCCGCACGACGTCCCGCAAGCGATCACCCTGGTCACCCCCCAGCTGTTGGAGGATTAGCAGCTCGGTTTCCCCCGGCGCAGTGCAACCGCGATTCCATGCACGTGTGCCCGGACATAACACCCGCCATCAATGTCCGTATTGCCAATCATTCGCGTTCGCGTTATTGTTCGGTAAACCCGTTCAAATTGCCAGGTGCGCCATGTATGTCTGCCTCTGCAACAGTGTCACTGATAGGGATATTCGCCACATGGTGCTGCATCACGGCGTGACTACGATGCGCCAGTTGCGCCAGGAAACCGGGGTATCGAGCCAATGCGGTCGCTTGTTCCCAATGCGCGAAAGAAGTGCTGGAGGAAGCGCTGGCGGAATGCGGCGCCTCACCCGCCTGTCCGGTTTTGGTACCCGCCTGAAACAACATGCATCGACGCCTGCAATATTCTTTGAACATCATCCGAATGGACTTTTAGATCCGAATTGTCTGCATAACATCACAAGGGAGCCCAGCATGAAACTGAAATCCGTCCACCTTGCCGTCCTGACCGCCGTGCTCGGCGGCCTGGCTGCGGCAAGCTACGGCCGCATGACTGTCAGTCCGCAGGCCGAGGAAAGCGAAATTGCCCGCCACATGAGCCCAAAAGAACGCCTCGGACGCATGCTGTTCAACGACACCCACCTCTCAGAGCCTGCTGGTCAGTCCTGCGCCAGCTGTCATGATGCGAACTTCGCCGGCACTGACCCGGACAAGGGGACCCCCACCTCCCAGGGGATGAATCCCAAGCTGTTCGGCAGCCGCAATTCTCCAACCGCGATGTATGCCGCCTTCAGTCCCGCCTTCCATTTCGACCAGGAAGAAGGCCTGTACGTCGGTGGCCAGTTCCTCGACGGCCGTGCCGCCACCCTCGAGGAACAGGCCAAGGGACCTTTCCTGAACCCTCTGGAAATGGCCAATACCACCAAGCAGCAGGTGGTGGACAAGGTGCGTTCCGCCAACTATGCGAAGCTATTCAAACAGGTCTATGGCCAGGACATCTTCGTTGATACCGATGCGGCCTACGACAGCATCGCCGATGCCATCGCCGCCTTCGAGCGCACACGGGCATTCAACAAGTTCACTTCCAAGTACGACGCCTATCTCGCCGGCAAGGCGCAGCTGACCAGCCAGGAACTGCGCGGCCTGGAACTGTTCGAGCGCGAGGACAAGGGCAACTGTGCGGCCTGTCACCCCAGCCAGCCGGCCGAGGATGGCACGCCGCCCCTGTTCACAGACTTCACCTATGACAACCTGGGCGTGCCGAAGAATCCGCACAACCCGTTCTACAAGCTGAACAAGGCCTCTAACCCGGACGGCAAAAAATTTGTCGACAGGGGACTGGGGGGCTTCGTCGGCCTCGCCTCGGAGGACGGCAAATTCAAGGTGCCGACCCTGCGCAACATTGCCCTGACTGCCCCCTACATGCACAACGGCTACTTCATGACCCTGAAGGGGGTGGTGGACTTCTACAACAGCCGTGACGCCAAGCCGGCCTGCGCGCAGGAATTCGTTACCGACGACAAGGCCATCGGCAAAGGCTGCTGGCCGAAGCCCGAGGTGGCGGAAAACGTCAATCGCGACGAACTGGGCAATCTGGGCCTGAACGAGCAGGAAGTGGACGATATCATCGCCTTCATGAAAACCCTGACCGATGGCTGGATGCCGGTGAACGCCCGCTGATGCCCCGGCGACAGCGGCGCATTGCAGCGCCAGACCTTGAACTCTTTTTCAGGAGCGTTCCATGAAAGCGACAAGAAAGTCATTCAGTCTCTGAACAAGACCCTGATGGTGGAACTCACCGCCATCAACCAGTATTTCCTCCACGCCCGCATGTACAAGAACTGGGGGCTGGCGGCGCTGGGCAAGCACGAATACGAGGAATCCATCGAGGAAATGCACCATGCCGACAAGCTGATCGAGCGCATTCTTTTTCTCGAGGGTCTGCCCAACCTGCAGGATCTCAACAAGCTGATCATCGGCGAGAGCGTGCCTGAATGCCTGGCCTGCGATCTCAAGCTCGAGCATGCCGGCCGCGCACTTTACATCCAAGCGATTGCGCACTCCGAGGCGGTCAAGGACTTCATCTCGCGCGAAATATTGGTCGACATCCAGTCCGACACCGAAGAACACATCGATTATCTGGAAGCCCAGATCGACCTTGTCCAGCGCATGGGCGAACAGAATTACCTGCAGACGGCGCCCGGCCCGATCGAATCCTGAAACCCAAACGCAGCTACAATCAACGCCCCGTTTCGGGGCGTTTTTTATTCGCTTCCATGTCCAATCCGTTTGACCCAAACTGTCGCGCCTGCCCGCGCCTTGCCGACTTTCTCGACGAGGTGCGCGTGCGCCACCCCGACTACCATGCCCGCCCGGTGCCCGCCTTCGGCGACCCGGCGCC
>JBGSTQ010000234.1:0-1815 GCA_041736375.1 Thiobacillaceae bacterium | reverse complement strand
CTGGCGGTCGGAGCAAGGTTCAGCGGGCAGGCTTCCTTGTCGACCGCGGCATTGAGGTGGGCATCGGCTTCGCGCGCCAGAGTCGAGCTGGGGTTGCCGGTCATCGCGATGAGTTTGGCGCCGCGCCGCTTGATGAGCGGCACGATGCTGACGATTTCATTGCTCTCGCCCGAGTTCGACAAAGCCAGCACCACGTCGTTGGGCGCGATCATGCCGAGGTCGCCGTGGCTGGCTTCGCCTGGATGCATGAAAAAGGCCGGCGTGCCGGTGGACGCCAGCGTGGCTGCGATCTTGCCGCCGACGTGCCCGGACTTGCCCATGCCCGACACCACCACGCGGCCGCTGCAGTCGAGGATCAACTGCACGGCATTTGAAAAGCCGAAATCGAGGCGGGTGGAAAGGGTGCGCAGCGCATCGGCTTCGATGTCGAGTACCTGGCGCGCAAGCGCGAGCAAATGTTCGGGGGAGGTGGGTTGGGGTCGCATGGTCGGCAAGTATACTAAAGCCTGACTTCCCAACTGCGTTTTGCTTGATGCATTCGAGCCTCCAGCTTGTCCTGATTCTGCTTGCGGTCGCCGTGCTGGTGGCGGCTGCCGCGCGTGCGTTGCGCCTGCCGACGATGCTCGGTTATCTGGTGACGGGAATCGTTATCGGCCCGTACGCGCTGGGCTGGATTCCCGACATCGAGGAAGCACGGTACCTGGCCGAGTTCGGCGTGGTGTTCCTGATGTTCTCCATCGGCCTGGAATTCAGTCTGCCGCGACTGATGAGCATGCGCATGACGGTGTTCGGCTTCGGCGGCGCACAGGTCGTGGTCACCATCGTGCTCACCGCAGCCATTGCCTGGCTGCTCGATCTGCCGCTGCTGGCAGCACTCGCGCTGGGCGGCATCATGTCGATGTCGTCCACCGCCATCGTGTCGAAGCTGCTGGCGGAGCGGCTGGAAATCCAGACCCCGCACGGGCGCCAGATTTTTGGTGCGCTGCTGTTCCAGGATCTGGCGGTAGTACCTTTGCTGATACTGATTCCAGCCTTTGCCAAGGAATCGGATGCGATGGCGGCGGCCCTCGGGGTAGCCATATTCAAGGCGGTGGTGGTGCTCGGCTTTCTGCTGTTTGTCGGCCAGCGCGTGATGCGTCCCTGGTTCCAGTGGGTGGCAGGACGCAAGTCGCCCGAGCTGTTCACGCTGAACCTGTTGCTGTTTACCCTCGGGCTGGCGTATTTCACCGAGAGCGCCGGCCTGTCGCTGGCGCTGGGCGCGTTCCTGGCCGGCATGCTGATCTCCGAGACCGAATACCGCTACCAGGTGGAAGACGACATCAAGCCTTTCCGCGACGTGCTGCTGGGGCTGTTCTTCGTCACCATCGGGATGCTGCTCAACCTGAAACAGGTGATGCTGAACTGGGGCGACGTGCTGCTGTTGGTGGCGGCGATCGTCATCGGCAAGACCGTCCTGGTGGCCGGGCTGGCGATGGCGTTCGGCAGCACTCGCCCTACCGCCGTGCGCACTGCTCTCGGGCTGGCGCAGGCAGGCGAATTCGGCTTCGTGCTGCTGGCGCAGGCGGCCGATCTGCGGCTACTGGGTTCGGAGATCACCCAGCCGGTACTGGCGGCGATGGTGCTGTCGATGTTGATTTCGCCGCTGCTGATCAACCACATGGACAGGCTGACGCAGCTGATTGCGGGCAGCGAATGGGCGGGCAGGGCGAAAGAGGTACACGACATCGCGGTCAAGACCTATGGCAAATCCAAACATGTGATCGTCTGCGGCTACGGCCGTAGCGGCCAGAATCTGGCGCGCCTGCTGGAGGCCGA
>JBGSTQ010000233.1:0-3352 GCA_041736375.1 Thiobacillaceae bacterium | reverse complement strand
GCCGGCTGTCGACGCGCGACGGCATCGCCATGGTGCGCGCAGCCAAGGCTCAGGGCCTCGCAGTCAGCTGCGACGTCGCCACCACGCACCTGCATCTGTCGGAGAACGACCTCGCCGGTTTTGATTCGCATCTCCACCTGTCGCCGCCGCTGCGCAGCCTGCGCGACCGTGATGCGATCTGCGAAGCCCTGCGCGACGGCTCGATCGATGCGATCTGCTCCGATCACACGCCGGTTGACGAGGACGCCAAGCAGGTGCCGTTCGGCGAATCCGCGCCGGGCGCATCGGGGGTCGAACTGCTGCTGCCGCTGACGCTGAAATGGGCGCGCGACATGGGCGTACCGCTTGCCGATGCCATCGATCTCATTTCGTGGAAACCTGCCCAGATCCTCGGCATTGCCGCCGGCCACCTGTCGGTCGGCGGCAATGCCGACGTCTGTATTTTCGACGAGCATGCCGAATGGATCGTCACCCCGGACAGCCTGATCAGCCAGGGCAAGAACACGCCCTTCCTCAACCACCCGATGCAGGGACAGGTCCGCTACACCGTGATCGACGGCCATCTCGACTTTGAACTGAATCACCGCCGTCGAGCCTGAGCGCGTGCGGCCAAACCGGCGTCTTCCTGCCTGCCCGGGCCGCCCTGATGCCCGGTTGACGACCTGCCCATGTTGATTCTGGTTACAAGCTTTCTTGCCGGTGCGCTTGCCGTGGGCGGTTTCGCGCCGTTACAGGCGTATCCGCTGCCGCTACTCGCCCTCGCGGTACTGTTTGCCCTGCTGGCGCGTACCGCCAGCATGCGCGCCGGGTTCCTCGTCGGACTGGCGTTCGGCCTGGGATTTTTCGGCGCCGGCGTCAGCTGGGTCTACGTCAGCCTGTCGGTATACGGCGGCATGGCGGTCTGGCTCGCGACACTGGCAACGCTGCTGTTCTGCCTGGTTCTGGCGCTGTTTCCCGCCGTGGTCGGCGCGCTGCAAGCTGGTTGCTCGCCGGCGCCTGCGACGCGCCTGCTGCTGGTGCTGCCGGTGCTGTGGATGCTGCTGGAATGGACCCGCGGCTGGTTTCTCACCGGCTTCCCCTGGCTGGCGCTGGGATATTCGCAGGTGCCGCACAGCCCGCTGGCCGGGTTTGCGCCGCTGGTCGGGGTATACGGCGTGAGCCTGCTGATGGCGCTGATGGCCGGTCTGATGGTGTGGACGCTGCAGTCGTGGCGCAATCGCGCGAATGTGCTCTGGGGGCTGTGCGGGCTGGCAACGCTACTGGTCAGCGGGCAGGCCTTGCGCCAGATCGACTGGACCGTGCCGGTAGGCGCGCCCACCTCGGTCGCGCTGCTGCAGGGCAATATCCCGCAGGACATGAAGTGGCAGCTGGAAGAACTGTTCGACACCCTTGAGCTATACGCCCGCCTGGCCGAGACCAACCCGGCGCGATTGATCGTCATGCCGGAAACGGCCTTGCCGCTGTTCGAGTCGGACCTGCCGGCGGAGTACCGTGAACGTCTGGACGCGATCGGCCGCGGCAACGGCGGCGACGTGCTGGCGGGCGTGCCGACCGGGTCCCTTTATGGTGACTACTACAACAGCGTCATCAGCTTCGGCAGCGCACCCGGCCAGCGCTATCACAAGGGGCACCTGGTGCCCTTCGGCGAATTCATCCCGCTGAAATTTTTCTGGGGCTGGGTGGTGGAGGTGCTGCATATTCCGCTGTCGGATTTTGCGCGCGGCAGCCCGGACCAGCGCCCTTTGCAGATAGGCGGCCAGCGGGTGGCGGCCAACATCTGCTACGAGGATGCCTTCGGTGAGGAAATCATCCGCCAGCTGCCCGAAGCGAGCGTCCTGGTCAATGTCAGCAATCTGGCCTGGTTCGGCGATACCCTCATGCCCTGGCAGCACGCGCAGATGTCGCAGATGCGGGCGCTGGAAACCGGCCGCATGATGCTGCGCGCCACCAATACCGGGGTCACCGCCATCATCGATGCCAAAGGCTATCAGCTGGCTGTTCTGCCGCTCTTCAGCGAGGGGGTATTGAAGGGCGATATCCAGGGCTACGCCGGCGCCACCCCTTATGTACGCTGGGGAAACTGGCCGGTACTGCTGCTGGGCTTTGGCTTGCTGGCGGCGAGCCTGGTCCGCTGCCGCCTCAGGCCGCGGCCCTGATTCGCGTCAGATTGCGGCCGGCGCGCTTGGCTTCGAGCAAGGCGGCGTCGGCGCGGGCCAGTGCCTCGTTTTCCTGGGCGTCGTCGCGGCTGTATTCGGACAGCCCGCCACTCCACGACAGCTTCTGCGTCACCCCGGGAATGAGCTCGACGCTCTCCGGCATGTTCGCCCGCAGGCGGTCGGCCAGTTCCTGGGCGCGGTCGAGCGGGGTGAACGGAAACAGCACGCAAAATTCGTCGCCGCCGAGGCGGGCGATGAAATCGCTGTTGCGCAGACAGGTCTTCAGGGCCTTGCCGAACTTGATGATGAACTGGTCGCCCGCCTCATGGCCGAAGGTGTCGTTGACCTGCTTGAAATTGTCGATATCGAGGATCAGCAGACTGTGGGTCCAGCCGTCCTTCAGGCTGGCGAACAGTTCCTTCTGCTTTTCTTCGAAGCTGCGCCGGTTGTTGACCTGCGACAGGTGATCCATCCGCGCCTGCGTGCTGACTTCCTTCTGCTTGCCCAGCATGACCTTGCCCATCTTGAGCATGGTGTCGAGCGGGGCGTCGAATTCGCTGAGATTGATCGGATACTCTCCACGCAGCCTTTGCTGGCGCAGATCGTTGACGAGCTTGACGAGGATGCGCAGGTTGTCGGTCACCCGGTTGCGCACCGACAGCGTGGTCGCCACCACCAGGATGGCGATCAGCAGGCTGGCCACCAGCCAGGCCAGCACATAGGGCGCAACACTCTCGATCTTGTGGGCGTCGTTGCGCCACACGGCGATCGTCCACGGTGTGCCGTTGAGTGCGATCCAGTCGGGCTGGTTGCGCTGCTTGATGGCCTGATTGCCGCGCCGCATCAGCACATTGACCGCCCCGTCGCCCTGGCTTTGCTGCAGTTCGGCGTAGGCGGCGGATTCCGGCAGGGGCAACGTGTCGAACAGCGTCTGCAGCTGCGGCACGCTCTGCTCCACGATCACATAGCCCAGCCGGGTGCCCGACGCATCAGTGACCGGTTGCGAAATCGACAGATTGAAAGTCGCGGCAGCGGCGCCCGCGCCGTCCTCCCCCGCGCGATCGATCAGCCGGCGGGTTTCGCCAGGGAGGAAGCCGGGCAGCAACTGGCGCTGACCGTCGGTGACGAACAACACGGTGGCATCCTGGTTGAGCGCGTAAAGATTGTCCGCCTGGCTCTGGCAAACCTCGGGGGTT
>JBGSTQ010000212.1:0-5607 GCA_041736375.1 Thiobacillaceae bacterium | reverse complement strand
GACCGAGGGCGGCGCGATGGGCGCGGCGGGCGCCCTGCTGCTGGCGCTGACGCGCGGAAGGCTTTCCCGCCAGCAACTCATGCAGGCAATGGACAGCACCACCCGGCTCACCACCTTCGTCATCTTCATCCTCATCGGCTCGACCATCTTCACTCTGGTGTTCCGCGGGCTCGACGGCGATGTCTGGGTCGAGCACCTGTTCAACCAGCTGCCCGGCGGCGTGCTTGGCTTTCTTGTCGTCGTCAACCTGATGGTGTTCGTGCTGGCGTTCTTTCTCGACTTTTTCGAGATCGCCTTCATCGTCGTGCCGCTGGTGGGCCCGATCGCCTACAAGCTTGGCATCGACCCGATCTGGTTCGGCGTAATGCTCGCGGTCAACATGCAGACCGCCTTCATGCATCCACCCTTCGGTTTTGCGCTGTTCTACCTGAAGAGCGTCGCGCCCAAGGCCATCCGCACCGCCGACATCTACTGGGGCGCCATTCCCTTTCTCGTCATCCAGCTGGTCATGGTCGCCGTGGTGCTGGTTTTCCCCCAGGTCGTGCTGCGCGACGCGCCGGCCGATGCCAGCAGCGTCACCGAAATTCCTGTCGAAGTCGATCCCGACGCCTATTACCTGCCGGCCGAGTGGCGCTAGCCCTCATCAGCCAATCTGTCATGGACAAATAGGTGCAAATGTCCATGCATTGTCTTAATTACACAACTTCGTCGTAGACGAATTGCTGTTTGTCGAGATTTTTGTGTTGACAGCCAATAGATACATCTAATATTCTAATATTCAGTTTTCCGCCGTCTATTTATCCAACTTTCAATCAACGGAGCGCACCATGAAGATCGTAAACGTTCTCGCCCTCGCAGCTGTCGTCGTGTCCACTTCCGCAGTCGCCGCCGGGGATCCCGTCGCCGGCAAACAGAAAGGCCTGCATTGCGTGGCCTGCCACGGCAGCGACAACTTCCCTGGCCTGTTCCCGATCGTCCAGCTCGCCGGCCGCGATGCCGACAAGCTCACCATCAAGACCAACAAGTACCGCACCGGCAAGCTGTTCTCGCCGCTGATGACCCTGGCCGTACTGCCCCTGACCGACAAGGACGTCGACGACATCTCGGCCTACTACAATTCGCTGGGCAAGCCCTTCCTGCAGATGCCCGGCATCCGCGGCGACGAAGACATCGAGCCGGAAGCCCAGCCGGTAGCGAAGTAATCCCGGCTGATGCCTGCCAGCCTGCGCAGCGCGCCGGTCTACGATCTGGCGTTGCGGGTGTTGCACTGGAGCAATGCGTTCTTCGCCCTTGCCTTGCTGGCCACCGGCCTGGCCGCGCAGGTTCTGCAATTCGGCGGGCTGGCGGCCAATCTGCGTGAATGGCACGGTATCGCCGGCAATGCGTTCATCGTCGGCTTGCTCGGGCGCTTGATATGGGGTGTGATCGGTCCCGGACATGCACGCTGGCGCTCGATGTGGCAGCCGCGCGAATGGGTCGAGGCCGTGCGCAAGCGCCGCTTCTTCATCGAGCCTACCCGCTTCGGGCATCATCCCGTCGCCAGCCTGGCCTACCTGATGGCCTACAGCCTGATGATCGCGCTGGTTGTCAGCGGCCTGATCCTGCTGGCGGTCAAGCAGGGGCATGGTCCCCTGGGTGCCTGGCTGGCCTGGCGTCTCGAGTACAAGCACTGGACGCTGCTGCTGCATCAGTTCGCTGCCTACGGCCTGCTGGCTTTCGTCATGGCTCACCTGTCTGCGCTGATATTTCACCACCGCATCCACCGTCTACCGGTTGCGCAAAGCATGATCAGCGGCATCCAGTACCTCCCCGGTAAAACAACATGAAGCTCTACCACCTCGCAGTTCCCCTTCTGCTGCTCTCGGCGCCGGCCCGGGCCGAGACCCCGCAGCAGATCCTCGCCCAGTATCAGCAGCAGGCCGGCGCTGCCTCGGCGGCGCGCGGCGAGAAGTTCTTCTTCGCCAGGAACACCCTGCCCAACGGCGAGGTCGTCAGCTGCACCTCCTGCCATACCGACAACCCCAAGGCGGTCGGCAAGACCCGTGCGCACAAGCAGGTCGAACCACTGGCGCCGGTGGCCAACCGCGAGCGCTTCACCGACCCGGCCAAGGTGGAGAAATGGTTCAAGCGCAACTGCAAGGACGTGCTGGCACGCGAATGCACGGTGCAGGAAAAGGCCGACTTCGTGGCCTTTCTGATCTCGGTGAAATGACATGGGCATCACCTTCAAGAACCTCGGCATCCTCCTCACCACGCTGATTTCCAGCGGCTTCCTTCTCGGCTACAGCTGGGGCAGCGGCAGCGACGCCAGCTTCCCGCCGGCCACTCACAAGCTCACCGCCGAAGAGTGCGGTTCCTGCCACATGGCTTTCCCTGCCGGACTGCTTCCGGCGCGCTCGTGGCAGCACATGATGAAGACCCTGGACCGTCATTTCGGCGAGGACGCCAGCCTGTCGCCCGAGGAAAACGCCGCCATCACCCGCTACCTGGTCGACAACGCCGCCGATTCCAGAAACGCCAACCTGCTGATGCGTCGCATCGCCAGCGGCATCCCTTCCGGCACCGCGCCACAGCGCTTCACCGAAACTCGCCACTTCGGCTACCTGCACGACGAAGTTCCCGCGAATATTTGGAAGCGTGCGAAAATCGGCAGCAAGGCCAACTGTGTCGCCTGCCACACCCGCGCCGAATCCGGCAGTTTCATCGAGCGCGAAATCAAGATACCCAAGGACTGAACAGCATGAGCGAACTCATCATCGAAGATCTCACCGTCGGCAACGGCGCCACCGCCAGCGCCGGCCAGTATGTTTCGGTTCACTACACCGGCTGGCTCACCAACGGGCAGAAATTCGACTCCAGCGTCGATCGCAACGACCCGTTCGAGTTCAAGCTCGGCATGGGTCAGGTCATCGCCGGATGGGATCAGGGCGTGGCGGGCATGCAGGTCGGCGGCAAGCGCAAGCTCACCATTCCACCCGATCTCGCCTACGGCTCACGCGGCGCGGGCGGCGTGATTCCGCCGAATGCCACGCTGGTGTTCGAAGTGGAATTGCTCGGGATCGGCTGACACCTTCGTTGGGCCGGACGCGTCGCCCGCCCCGACCCGTCGGAGCCCGAGCGTCAGGCCGCGATCTGCGCGATATGCACGGGCTTGCCGGTGAGGTAGCCCTGCACGTAATTGACCCCGATGGCCTTCAGCTGATCCAGGGTTTCCTGGTTCTCGACCGATTCCGCGATAGTCTTGATGCCGAGGAAGCGGCTGGTTTCGTGCATCGACGAGACCAGTGCGACATCGACTTCGTTGCGGTGCATGTCGCGGATGAACGAACCGTCGATCTTCAGATAATCCACCTTCAGATTCTTCAGGTAGGTGAAGGACGAGAAGCCCACACCGAAATCGTCCAGCGAGAAGCGGCAACCGTAACGGCGGAATTTCTTGATGAACTGCTCGGCATTGGCGAAGCTGTCGATCGCGGCGCTTTCGGTGATCTCAAAGATCAGCTTGTGGCCAGGTATGTCGCCGCGCCCCAGTTCTTCTTCCATGAAGCTGAAGAAGGACTTGCTGTTGACCGACTGCCCGGAGAGGTTGATCGAGAATGCACCGACCTTTTCGAATTCCTGCGGATGGCTGCGTATCCAGTTGAATACTTCGCTCACCACCCATTGATCCAGCTCGCTGATGCGCTTGAGCCGCTCGATCGCGGCCACAAAATCGCCGATGTGGATCGGCTCGCTGTCGTCGCTGTTGGCGCCCAGCAGGATCTCGTAGTGCGAGGGTAACCCGGTTTCTTCCGCAAGCGACACGATCGGCTGGCAGCGCAGAAACAGCCGGCCGCTGCTGAGAATGCTGTTGAAGCGGCCGGCCCAGTACACCAGCCCGGCATTCCCCTTGTGGTCCGAGTCTTCCTCGCGATAGAACACCAACTGGTTGTGCCCCTCGTGCTTGGCCGACAGACAGGCGGTATCCGCCTTGTTGTAGAGCGTCTCGGGATCGACATAGGTGCTCGTCCACGCCAGGCCGGCATTCGCGGTCAGGGTGTAAACCGCGCCTTCCCATTCGAAACCGAACTGATTGATGCGGGTGATGAAGCTCTCGGCAAGCTCCTGCGCCTTTTCCTGGCTCTCGCACGAGCGCATGAACGCAAAGGTCCGCTCGCCGGTGCGCGCCATGAAGCCGCCCGCGCTGCATTTCTGGTTGAGATGCTGGGCCAGTGAGTTCAACAGCTTCTGATAGCCTTCCTGACTGATGCGCATCTGCACCATGCGCAGGTCCTCGATATCGATCACGCCCATGACGTAGCCGCTGGTTTCGCCGTCGACATGCAGCCAGGCGCGCTTGACCTGGCGCATGAATTCCGGGCGGCGCATCAGGCCGCTTTCGTGGTCGTTGGTCACCTGCTTCACCAGATTGCGGTGCATGTGCTCGATCATCGAACTGAACGAGCGATCCATCAGCGGCAAATCATGGTTGTCGGTGCGCTTCGCCTCGCCCGACTTCAGCAGATCCAGAAACTCCTGCCGCTTGAGTTCGAGCTTGCGCACCCCCTTGTAGTTGGAGAACACATAAACGTGCGGATCATCACCGATCCAGATCAGGTTCATCGGGGTCGAGGCGCGGGTGAAGCTTAGCCAGTCGCCCACGCGAAACTGTCCGACCAGCACGGCATCCTGCTCGTCGATCGCCTGTTCCTCTTCCTGCTGTTTGGCGGCGACCTTCACCCCGGACAGCAGTTTGAAATTGCACTTGTCGGGAGAGAACAAGCCGTCGGCGAGACGTTCCAGAATGCTTTCCTGAACATCCTTGCCCGCACTGACCAGGGTGAGACGCGAATCGATGTAGGACAGCAGGTGCTGCACCTCGCTGAAAGCGGGTCGCTCGGTCAGCTTGGGATTCATCCAGTCCAGCAGGCGATCCACCGCATTCCAGGCTTCTGTTTCTTCAGGGCTGCCCGCGCCATGCCGCAGCAACACCCTGATCAGATAGTTGCGCCAGCCGGGATTGAAGAACTCGAGGACCACATCCGGCACTTCCCGGCCATCGATGCGTCGCTCGATTTCCTGGGTGATCGCACGATTGGCCTGACCCATCTTCTGCCAGCCTTCCAGACCGGCCTGCAGGCGGGCGATGCGAATGCTGCGCATGCGCATCAGCGGTTGCAGGACCTTCTCCAGCTGGGTGCGGGCCTCGTCGTAGATTCCTGGATTCTTGTCCGCCTCGTTCTTGATGCGTTCGGTCCAGCGCTGGATGACCTGCAACATCTTGTGATCGTTGATCTTGCCGTCATCGCTCGACACCATCGCCAGGCGGTCGACCGCGTTCAGAACGCGATGCGCCGGATGCTGCGGCGAATTGAGGAAATCCTGATCGAGCATCGCCAGCTTCAGCAGCGGTTCCTCGAGTTGCTTGACGTAATGCTTGACGCTGCCGGGAAGCAGTTTTTCGCTCTCGATCGTCTCGGCCAGCACGCCAAACACGTCCGCCGAGCCCTGCGCGGCCATTTCCTGCCCGGGCTGAATCCTGCCGCCGGCGACCAGCTCGCTCAGCACGCGACGCGACGAGGCCGCGAAACGCTGGCCAAAGCCTCCCGAGACCGGCAATTCCATGGT
>JBGSTQ010000209.1:0-18098 GCA_041736375.1 Thiobacillaceae bacterium | reverse complement strand
CGGCACAACGGCGCGGCCGTTTCGAGCAGGCTGACGGCGGCACGCTGTTTCTGGACGAGATCGGCGACATGCCTGCCGAACTGCAAACCCGTTTGCTGCGGGTGCTGTCGGATGGGCAGTTCTACCGGGTAGGCGGCCATTCGCCGATCAAGGTGAACGTACGCGTGATTGCCGCGACCCACCAGGATCTGGAAGTGCGGGTGCGCGAGGGCCTGTTCCGCGAAGACCTGTTCCATCGCCTCAACGTGATCCGCCTGCGTTTGCCGGCCTTGCGCGAGCGGCGTGAAGATATCCCGTTGCTGGTCCGCCACTTCTTGCAGAAGAGCGCGCGCGAGCTGGGCATGGAAGCCAAGGGGATGTCGGATGCGGCACTCAAATCGCTGGTCAGCCTGCCGTGGAGCGGCAATGTGCGGCAGCTTGAAAATGTCTGCCATTATTTGACCGTGATGGCGCCGGGGCAGGTCGTCGAGGTGGGTGATCTCCCGTCTGACCTGATGGTGAGTGCGGCTGGACCGGCCGCTGGCGATTGGTTGCAGGGCCTGGCGGCAGAGGCCAGTGCTCGCCTGGCTCGCGGTGATGCGGCCATTCTCGATGACCTGACGCAGTCTTACGAAAAAACCCTGATCGAGGTCGCGCTGCGCCATACCGGCGGCCGCCGCATCGAGGCGGCGCACCTGCTAGGATGGGGACGCAACACCCTGACGCGCAAGATTCACGAACTGGGAATGGACGCGGCGCCGGAAGACGAGGGTTGAAACAGGCAAAAAAGAAGCCGACTGCAGTCGGCTTCCTTTTTTTGGGGGGCGGGGCCAGGTTCAGGCGGCTTGCGCTTCCTGCAGAAGCTTCTGGATTTCGCCCTTCTGGTACATCTCGATCATGATGTCGGAGCCGCCGATCAGCTCGCCCTTCACGTACAGCTGCGGGAAGGTCGGCCAGTTGGCGTAGTACTTCAGGTTCTCGAAGATTTCCGGGTCGGCCAGCACGTTCACCGCCAGAAAATCCTTCACCCCGCAGGCCTGCAGCACCTGGGCCGCGCGCGACGAAAAGCCGCACTGCGGAAATTGCGGCGTGCCCTTCATGTACAGCACGACGGTGTTGTTGGTGACTTGATCACGGATACGTTCGAGAGGGGTCATCTGGGGCTCCTGATAAATACCTGACTGGAATAGTCGGGAATTATACGGGTGGAAAATTTCCCGTCAAGCAGGTTTTGCGTCGCGCGGGTAGGCGCTGATGAAGGCCTTGTGAAACAGGTGCGGGACCAGTAACCGCGGCGGCCTGCGCAGCCAGTGGGCGCGCAGATAGGCGGCCTGCCGCGCCAGCCGGGTGAGGGCGTCCGCGGAGCTGTGATGACCGGGCGCCAGCGTTCGCGTGTAGATGCCATCCATGAGGCTGAGGGTTGCCCTGCCCGGTGCGGCAATCGCCAGGCGGTCACGTACCTCCTCGGGGACGGACGTGCCGAGAAAATGCCGGGCGTAGCGCAGGGCATAAAACAGCGGCCGGCTCAGATCCATTTCTTCGGCACGCACCAGCAGCCGCGTCCAGAAGCCGGCTTCGGTCTCAGCCTGGCGCAGCAGCAGGTCGAGGTCACTCAATTCACACAGGCCGTGCGTCAGTCCGTCGTCATGAAACAGCAGCGTGACGGCGTGCAGGATCAGGTCTTCGGTCGCGAGCACGGCCATGCCGGAAAAGCCGGGCAATTCGGTGGCGCGCCTGTGCAGTTTGGCGGCGTCCGGAGAAAAGCGCGTGGTATCCGGGAGGATGGCATGGTGCACGTTGATCATCATGGCCCGGCGCAAATGCCGCAGCGGCGATGCGGCATGCATCCAGCGACGGTAATAGCGCTGATCGTAGTCCGACAGATCGACCGCCTGCCAGTCCGCCTGTTCGAGGGTGGCTTCAACCTCGCCCAGGCACTCGGAAGGGACGAGCAGGTCGACGTCGTCATGGCCCCGTCCTCTTGCGGCCGGCAGGTCTGCCGCCACATAGGCGGCCCCCTTGAGCACGACGAGCGGCAGATCGAGTCCGGCCAGCCGCGTACGCAGTTGTCTCAATTCCCGGCGCATTTCACCTTGTTGCCTGTCTGCAAGGACGGTGGCGGACTCGAAATGCCAGCGAGCATCGGCCGGGATGGTGGCAACGAGTCCGTGATTAAGGAGCTGGAAATGCAGGCGCGCCAGAAGGCCGGACTGGCGCGCCTGGCGAACCAGCCTGTCCCAGTCGCCCATGGAAAACTGGTGGATCGCGCCGGGATTGCGATATACGTAGGAAACCAGCTCGGCGGGCGCGCGCATCTCAGTTCCCACGCTTGTCCGTATTGGCCGAGGCGGCCAGACCTTCAAAAACCGCCACGGCCTGCTCCAGCCGGCTGTATTGAAAATCGTAGCAGTCGGACTGCTTGATCAGCCCGGTGCAAACGCGAAATCCTTCCGCGCCGAGTTGGCGGTAATTGAAGGCGTTTTGCGACAGGAACTGGAGGGTCTGCTGCTTCGAGCGGGGCAGCAATTCGGGTTCTTCATCCGCCACCCATTTGGGGAAGATGATCCAGCCCGGCGGTGCCGGTTCGTGCTGGCGCCGCACGCTTTCTTTCGGCGGGCGCAGGTAGGCGACCGTGCCCTTGGCCGTGTCGCATGAAGCGCGGTTGAAGAAGGCGTCCGGACTGAAGGCGCGGATCAGGGCAATCGATTCGTTCTTCAGGCAGATCGGCCTCGGCAGGGCGTGGATCCGTCCTGTCTTGCGGTCGATCAGGGTCAGCTCGTCGGCGAGCAGGCGCCAGCCCGACAGCACCAGACCGGCGACCAGCGTGCTTTTGCCGCAACCGGACGGAGCAGGCAGGATCACCGCCCGGCCATTCTTTTCCACCACCGCCGCGTGAATCATCAGGTACTGGTGGGCATGTTCCGACACGCACCAGTTCAGCCCCCACTCCAGCATCGGATAGGCCTGGTCGCGCGGCAAGGGACTGAAAGGCTCGACGCCATCGAAGGAGAACCTGACCTCGGGGCGCAACCAGCGCCCAAGTCTGATGTGCGGGTCGACGGCGACATGAAAGTCGGCAAAGGTCTCGTGCGGGTTGCGCACCTCGAACTGGCCGTAGAGTTCGCCCAGGCCCTCGGCGACGGCCTCGAGGCGGGACCGCACCCGTAGTGAAAATGGCCCGGTTCGCAGCCAGATGCCTTGGTCGGCGAGTTGCCGGCGCAGCTCGCCTGGAGGGAGTTGCAGGAGTTTCATGGCGTTTTCAACAAGCCAACTTTGTGAATACTGTTAAGCGTGTTTTCAGTCGAGTGGTGGAATAGTAACGTGTCCGCCACGCCAAGATGCGTTGCCAGCGCAACAGTAAGTCCTTTAGAGGCGCGTCCGGGGCAGATTTGATTCAGCGCGAGCGTCAGAGGCTTCATATAACGGATGCCGTCCCATGCAGTATCGACGATGATCGATTCATGCCGGCAGATTGATATCGAACCGCCTTCAAACTTAACGATTTTTTCATCCTATTGGTCAAGCCTAAGATATTTTAAATAAGAGCCATCTGTCAGTTGGCAGGACTTGCCTTGTATGAGCAGGGACACAAGGTGCTCGAGTCGCCCGGGATTTTGACGTTTATGTGGCAGGACGCACGCACTGGATTTCTAGTCTGGGGTCGACGCATGTAATCGGAGCGGCGTGCCGAGTTATTGGACTAGCTCGCGCCCTTTCATATGCAAATAATTTGTTGAGCCAAAGCAAAAAATGTTCCATGGACAATAGGCCTATGATATTTATAGACTTTGTGTAAAGCTGGAATAGGGGTGTAAAGAATCCCGACAATTTGGATGCGACGTCCCCCCGGTTTTCAGTAGCACTCGGCTCTAGAGTCCGGGGGACGTCGACCACCCAACACGTTTCCAGATGGAAACGCTTTTACACATAAATAGGGACACTACCGAAAAATCCCGCCAAGCAGGAAAAATACTATTCAGCAAAGCCAGTTCGATGAGAGTCGTCGCCGAACAGCCCGGCAGGCTGTCTCATCGGCTGTGAGCGGATTCAAAAACCACGTCGAAGCAATTTCAACAGCGTGCCGGTGATTCCGGGCTCGAGGGTCGTGGTCGGGGTGAAGGTGCGGCATCAGCGATACTTGATCTCCGAGCTTTCAACCTCAGGCCTGCTTTTCGCGTGGGGCGATCACTGCCTTGTAAAGGAGGTGAGGCACCAGCAAATGCATCGGCATGCGTAGCCAATGCGCGCGTGCGAAGAGCATCCACAGCGCGGGTCTGGTGAGCCAGTCAGAACAACTTGGGTGCGGTGGTTGAAAGGCGCGGCGAAAAAGCGCGTCGATCAATTTAAGCGTGATCCAACCTGGTGCACCCACCTGTGCAGCGCGCATGCTGCGGGGGGGGACCGGGGTGTCAAGCATTGCGCTTGTATAGCGCAAGGCGTAGTAGAGTGGGCGGGTGAGATCAAGTTGCTTGGCGCGCTCAAGTAGTTTTTCCCAGAACGCCGCATCCTGTGTCGAAAAGTGCCGCAGCATACTATCGAGATCGGTCAGATCGCGCAGTCCGTGATCAAGCTCGCCTTCGTGGAACAAATGGGTCGCGCTATGCAACAGCATGTCGGTCGGCGCTAACACTTTGACACGACCATCATAGCCGGCAAGCGAATTGGCCGCTTCAAGCAGTTTCTTTGGATCGGGATGGAAGCGCGCTGTCTCGGGCAAAATAGTATGGTGGACATCGAGCATCGTTTGCCGTGTGAGATGTTGCATCGGCGGTAGTTCATGCATCCAGTTTCGGTAATACCGCTGGTCATAGGCGTCGTGATGTGTGGTTATCCAGCCATGAATTTTCAAGGCGAGTTCTACCGCTTGCAGTTGGGACTTGGGTACCAAAATATCCACGTCAGAAAACAGGCGACCCTGTGCGGCAGGAAGTTGCAGCATGATATAAGCCGCACCCTTTAGCAGAATAATCGGCGCCTGAATATTATCCAGCGCCTGCACGATACGATTTACCTCCCATTGCACGGCCTGCATTTGCCGCTGAGCCACGCCCAGGGCCGACTCAAGATGTGCCCTGGGTTGTGCAGGAACCTGATCCAGCAATTGGCAAACCGTAAGGCGGTATGCCAATCGACCCAGGAGGTTGGCATGCCGTGCCTGCCTGATCAGCAAGTCCCAGTCGTTTAGATCCAGTCGTGAGATGGCCTCGGGGTGAATCAATATTTTGGTCAGGATGGGGCGTGTTTTCATTCTTCAGACAGTTTGTTGAAGACGGCGATAGCCTCATCCAAATTGCTGTACTTGAATTCGTGGCAGTCACACCGATTAACGAGCTTGGCAACTGCTTCAAATCCACGCAGACCAAGCATGCTGTAGTTGAAGCTATTGTCGGCAAGCTTCATAAAGGTAGTGGCCTTTGGAAGGTCAGCTAATTGCGCAATGGAGCCAGCTTCATATTTAGGGAACACGATCCAGGCGGGCGTGGCCATTTCCTGGCTGCGTAATACGCTGTCTGTTGGCGGGCGCATATGCCCGACTGTTCCCTTGCTTGTGTCAAAAGCGGATGGACCCATTGCGACCGTGGCTTCAAAGTTTTGAATGATTTGAATCGATTCGTTCTTGAGACTCACCGGGCGGCACATGGGTATGATTTCCATCGTCTCCGGCGCGACCAGCGTGAGTTCGTCTGACAACAATCTCCACCCGCGAGTGGCCAATGCCGCGCATAGCGTGCTTTTGCCGGAGCCGGGTGGGGCTGGCATGAGCAGGGCGCGCCCGTTTTTTTCCAGCACAGCGGCGTGGATGACCAGATAGCGGTGAAACTGTGTCGAGAAACACCAGTTGAGTCCCCATTCCAGCAATGGGTAGGCCTGATCGGCAGGAAGCGGCTTGAAAGGCACATAACTATCGAAGCGGAAAATAGCCTGGGGGGCCAGCCAGCGGCGAAAATTCTCCGGCGGCTTCACGCTAACGTGAAAGTCTGCAAAAGCAGCGTTGAGTTCAAGCGGGTAATCGGCGTATAGCAGGTGCAGGTTGTTCGCGATGGCACGGAACGGCGATTGAATGTGGACTGTGTGGGTGCCGATGCGAATATAAACGCCGTCTCGCCGGAGTGCGCGGGCGAGATCGCGAGCAGTCAAGCTGGAGACGTTCAAAGTTGTATGGGTTCGATGAGGCCAAGTGCTACCAGGTTCGCAAGGATCGTATCGACTTTCGTCAAGCTTGCGTCATCGACCACTGTCATGTCGGACGATAACACCCAGCTTGCGATTTCTTCATGGCTGCGGGGTGAACTCCTGAGAAAATCCAGAACCCTGGAGGCCATCGGCGTGAGTTGGTGTGTATCGCCCGAAGCGGTGTCGTAGAGCACCGTTCCATCACTCCATTCATGGCACGAATACTCACGGCACACATGCCAGCGCTGTGCGCCACGCCCCTGTTCGTCAGCGAAGTGTGGGCTCAATTATTATGGTTGTTCTGAATGCCATGTCACGTGGAGCAGCACGCCGGATCAGGAGCAGCAAGCCGGATTAGGGTTATCTGTTTCATCTCCATCATTGGAGATCAATTTGCAAAACGGCAAGCTCAAGGCCTGATATTTGCTGGTGTTGTCATTGGGCAGCGGGCAACTATGCATGTTTCCTTCCCATGTGCTGGAAAAGGTGCTGGCGGGCGCACCAGCGTTGTACATGGAAATGACTTCGGGAACGCTATATGCGCTGACGATGCCCATGGCATAGGCTTTTGCGGCGTTCAGGAGTGCACCGATTGCGTGAAATTCACGCGTACCGGACTGACTCTGCAGCATCCCCATCATCGTCTCGTTGCTGGTTGATGTGAAGACATCTTTGAAAAGTGTGGGTTCGTGCGCCGTGCTTCCGTTCTGGTTGCAGATTTTGTAGGGGTAATATGGGCTTGGCCAACTTCCAGGGGAGGACTTCCAATAACCCGGCGAACACGCCAGGCAGGGTTGCCTTTCGCCATGGCTTGACGTATTTCCTGACATGCCGCCGGAGCCGGTGCACCAGTAGTTCGAACCCATCACAGGCTTGCTCGCCAAAGTCAGAATAACTCCAGAGCCGGCAAGACCCGCCCCCGTCAATTTGCGGCGGGTCAGATCCACCTTTTGCTCGGAATCCAGCTCCTGTTTTTCTTGATCGAGATCGGACATTGTATTTAACTCCTGCATATTGCCCACAAAATCCACCACTGGAAGTATAGGCTGGCCTTCTTTGGTTAAGTGTTCAGCTTCAGAAAGAGCAAAAACCATTCCATAAATTTACTGTTAATTATTGTGTTTTAATTACAATATGTTATGTGCAAGTAACGGTTGTCAATCTGTTGGCTCCCTGTCATTGATGTAAAGTTTTCCGACAGCTAGTGATCTATACCGGTTGCCGGGAGGCGTCCTTCCGTGATCCGTTCCAATCCTGCCAAATCACGATGGCTGGAAACCCCCTGAAATCCATTGCATTCAAAAATGTGTCGACAGGCCGCGCCCTGTTCGAAGCCATGTTCCACTAAAAAGAGTCCCTCTGGCTTCAGGAATCGAGGGGCTGCTGTGGCGATAGCGCGGATTGCATCTAGCCCGTCCATGCCGCTGGTTAAGGCTGCACGGGGTTCAAAACGCACGTCACCCTGTCGCAAGTGTGGGTCTTCCTGGGCGATATAAGGTGGATTACTGACGATCAAATCGAAGCGTTGCCCGCCCAGTTCAGCATACAAATCACTCTGGATAAACTGGATGTGAGCGCCAAGCCGTTGAGCGTTTTCCTTGGCAATTTGCAAGGCCGGGGAGGAAAAGTCAACCGCAGTCACCGACCAAAGTGGAGATTCCAAGGCCAGTGTCACTGCAATGCAGCCGCTACCGGTGCCGATATCAAGCACTTCCAGCGGCTTACTTTTAGGAAGACGTTCCAACGCCGTTTCCACCAACAACTCCGTTTCCGGCCGGGGGATCAATACTTCCGGGTCGACCTTGAATTTTCGCCCGTAGAATTCCCTTTTGCCCAGAATATAGGCTACAGGTTCACCTTTTTCTCTTCGCGAGATCAGGGATTCGACGGCAAGACATTGCGTGTGGGTGGGGGTGTCCTGGTCATGGGCGATCAACCAGGCCCGGTCTGCGGTCATGGCATGGCCGACCAGAATGCGAGCATCGAGCCGAGCTTCGCTTGGATCTAGGTTTAATGCCTTGGCTAGGCGCTGTGCGGTTGTGCCGACTAGTTCGGAGATGTTCACTCATGAATCTCCGGAAAGGGTTGCCAGCAGTTCTGCCTGATGCTCGGCCGCCAGGGCATCGAGCAGTTCGGTCAGGTCGCCGTCCATCATCGCGTCGATCTTGTGCAGGGTGAGATTGATGCGATGGTCGGTGATGCGGCCCTGCGGGAAATTGTAGGTGCGGATGCGGTCGGAGCGGTCGCCACTGCCGATCAGGCTCTTGCGGGTGCTGGCTTCGGCCGCCTGCTGCGACTGGATTTCGCGGTCTTTCAGGCGCGCCGCCAGGACGCTCATCGCCTGGGCGCGATTGCGGTGCTGCGAGCGGTCGTCCTGGCATTCGACCACGAGACCCGTGGGCAGGTGGGTGATGCGCACCGCGGAATCGGTCTTGTTGATGTGCTGACCGCCGGCGCCGGAAGCCCGGTAGGTGTCGATCCTGAGGTCGGCCGGATTGATGTCGACTTCGCCGACCTCGTCGGCTTCCGGCATCACCGCGACGGTGCAGGCCGAGGTGTGGATGCGTCCCTGCGATTCGGTTTCCGGAACGCGCTGCACGCGGTGGCCGCCGGATTCGAATTTCAGCCGCGAATAGGCGCCCTGACCGACGATGCGGATGATGACTTCCTTGTAGCCGCCGACTTCGCCGGGATTTTCCGAGACCACTTCGACGCGCCACCCGCAGCGCTCGGCGTAGCGCGTGTACATGCGCAACAGGTTGCCCGCGAACAGCGCCGATTCGTCGCCGCCGGTGCCGGCGCGGATTTCCAGGAAGATATTGCGTTCGTCGTTGGGGTCCTTCGGCAGCAGCGCGGTTTGCAGCTCGGTTTCCAGCTGCGCGATCTTCGTAGCGCTGTCGGCCAGTTCGGCTTCCGCCAGTTCGCGCATATCCGGGTCGGCCAGCATGTCCTGCGCAGCGAGCTGGTCGGCCTCGATCTGCCGGTACCGGCGATAGAGCGTGACGACCGGGGTGAGATCGGCGTGTTCGCGGGTGAGCTTGCGGTAGCTATCCATGTCCCCCGCGATCTCGGGCTGCGACAGCAGGGCGTCGAGCTCCTCCAGCCGCTCGTCGGCGCGAGCGAGCTTGTCGGCGAGACTGGACTTCATTCTTGGTGCAGCCCGTAGAGCTGGCTGATATAGCGGGCGCACTGGGCGCGCTCGTCGCTGTGGGCGTGGTTGAGCGCGTGGGTCGGGGCGTGCAGCAGTTTGTTGGTGAGGGCGTGGCTCAGGGTTTCCATCACCACACGCGGGTCGTCGCCGCGCGCCAGGGCCTTTTCAGCCCTTTCGATTTCGTGGCGCCGATGGCGTTCGGCGGAATCGCGCAGGTTGCGAATGACCGGCACCAATTCGCGGCCTTCCATCCAGTGCACGAAATTTTCCACGCTGGCTTCGATGATGGCCTCGGCCTGCGCCACCTGCGCCACACGGGTGTCCATGCCTTCGCGCACCACCTGGCCGAGATCGTCGACGCTGTAAAGAAAGACGTCATCCATTTCCGCCACTTCGGCCTCGACGTCGCGCGGCACGGCCAGATCGACGATGAAAACCGGCCGGTGGCGGCGCTGTTTGATCGCGCGCTCGAGCATGCCCTTGCCGAGGATAGGCAGCGGGCTGGCAGTGGAGGTAATGATGATGTCGTAGCTGGGCAGTTCGTCAGGCAGCCCGGTCAGGGGGATGACCCCGGCGTTGAAGCGCTCGGCCAGCGGGCGGGCGCGCTCGGTGGTTCGGTTGGCAACGGTCATGCGGCGTGGATGCTGGGCGGCGAAATGCGTCATGCACAGCTCGATCATCTCGCCTGCGCCGATGAACAGGCAGGCCTGTTCCTTGATGCTGGGGAAGATGCGCTCCGCCAGGCGCACCGCGGCGGCGGCCATGGATACGGAATTGGCGCCGATTTCCGTGCTGCTGCGCACTTCCTTGGCGACCGAGAAGGTGCGCTGGAACAGCTTGTGCAGCAGGAGGCCCAGGGTGCCGGCTTCCTTGGCGGTCTGTACCGCCTGCTTCATCTGTCCGAGGATCTGGGTCTCGCCGAGGACCATCGAATCGAGTCCGGCAGCGACCCGGAAGGCATGTTGCGCCGCCTTCTCGCGCGGCAGCGCGTACAGGTAGGGCGCAAGCTCGTGGCGGCTGATCTGGTGAAAATCGGCCAGCCATTGCGTCACTTCATCGGGCGAGGGGGTGTTGCAGTACAGCTCGGTACGGTTGCAGGTCGACAGGATGGCGACTTCGCTGGCGCGCTGGCTTTCGGTCAGATCGTGCAGGGCATGCACCAGCTTTTCCGGGCCGAACGCCACCTGCTCGCGAATGGCGAGCGGTGCGGTGTGGTGATTGACCCCGAGGGCGAGAAGCTGCATGACGGCAGACGGCCGATAATTTAACTGCGCTATTTTAACCGCTCCCGCTAATGCGGGCGAAGGGTGAACTGCAAGCGGTCGTAATAGCGCCCGCGATAGAGCAGGCGGCGATGGTCGGGCGAATCGGAAAACCCGCTGCGGGTGTGCAGGACGTTGTTGCAGACAAGTCCCATCCCGGGACGCAGGCGGGCGGTCAGAATGTATTCCGATCCGGCGAGGATATCGACCAGGGTTTTGACCGCGGCCTGCGTGATGATGTCGTCCTTCCAGACGATCGAGCGGGTGCGCGCGGTGTAGCGCATGTAAAGAAAGCCTGCTTCGGGATCGATCGAAAACACCGGCCCGGATTGTTCGGGCCGTGCGACGTTGTCCTCGTCCATGCGTGCTGGAATGGTCATGGCGTCGGGCTGCATCAGCGCGGCGACATAATCGGGGTTGGTGTCGCGCAACTGGATGTAGGCGATTTCATGATCCAGCAGCGCGTTCTCGCCGCCGCTTTCGGCATCCTGCGCGCAGTGCAGGGTCATCCCGAGAATGCGCCGGTCGAGGGCGTTGTAGTAGCCGTCGGTATGCCAGTTGATCGGCTTGTGGGTGTAGGGGATGAATTCGCCGCGGACGCTGCCTTCATCGCCGGCCGGGGTGATGCTCGAGAGGCCGTCCTCGTCGGCAAGGTAATTGCCCTCGAGACGGACAAGACCGAGCTGCCGCGCCAGCTGATGTGCCAGCGACTTGTCGGCGGAATTCTGGGGTGGTGCGCTGTAGATCGCCATGTTGGCGCGATTGCAGCGCGATCCGAGGGCGGCGATTTCGTCCGGGCTCAATTGTCGCGGATCGGCCAGCGGCACGATCAGTTCGTCGATGCTGCGCGGATACGCGGCGAGCCTGGCGTCGCGCCAGGCGCGATAGCCGCTTTCGTTGGCGAGGTCGAAAGGCGATGCTGCCAAGGACTTATTCCGGAGGCAGCATGTCCGGCGAGCCAAAGCCACGCTTGACCGGCGCGTCGGACAAGAGGCCCTTGAAGCTCTTTCTTACCGTGCCCATCATCTCGGGCATTTCGATGTCCATGATCTGGTCCATGATCCAGGTCTTGTCGTTGTCGCCCATTTCCTCGCGGATCTGCAGGCCGAGGAAGCGCAGCGCCGGAAAGCTGGCCTTGTCGTCGTCGGGGAACTCGAACTCGGCATAGTCGGCGAAGCGGCGGTTCAAGAAGTCGATGAACTCGGCCTTGTAGTTGCGCGTGGGATCCTTGCCGACCACGCTGATGATGTTTTCTTCCATCACTTCGCCGAGGCGGTTGGCCACCGCCTGCAGCACCGCGACGCGGCGCTCGGGCGGCAAGGTGGCATAGGCCATGCGGTCGCAGTAGTGCACCAGAAAGGCGAGGAATTCGGCGATCAGCTTGAAGCCGCGTGCCGGCGTGATAATGTCGTAGTTTTCGCGGCCGAGGTTGTCCACGGCCTTGTCGGCGACGCGCCAGGTGGTGGTGGCGACGGCGGAGGCGATTTCTTCGGCGGTGCGCTCGCCGTCCTTCTTGAACCAGACGGTTTTGACGCGGATGGGCATGGCCATGGCTGTTCTCCTTGTAATCGCCTAGTAGGCGACGTCTCCTGTGGCGATGGGGCGGGTGGGATCGGTGATCCATTCGCTCCACGAGCCGGGGTAAAGCCGTGAACCGGGAAGTCCGGCGATTTCCATCGCCAGAATATTGTGGCAGGCGGTGACGCCGGAACCGCACATGTGGAGCACCTGCCAGGCCGGTTTGCCCTTGAGCAGCGCCTGGTAGTTTTCGCGCAGCGCCTCGGGTGGCAGGAAGGTGCCGTCGACATCGAGATTTTCGTCGAACGGGTAATTGATGGCGCCCGGCACATGCCCGGCGACCGGGTCGAGCGGCTCGAATTCGCCGCTGAAACGGCGGTCCGGACGCGCATCGATGATGAGCTGTTCGCCGGTCCGCGAGGCATGCAGGACCTCGGCAGCGCCGACGATCTGGGTGGGTTCCGGCAGACAGGCGCATGCCGCCTTGTGCGGCGGCGGCAGATCGGCATTCACCGGGCGCTTTTCGCGCAGCCACATCGGATAGCCGCCGTCCAGCAGGGCCACGCCGGGATGGCCGAGCCAGCGCATCATCCACCACAGCCGCACCGCCATGGCGCCGTAGCTGTCGTCATAGACCACCACCTGCTTGTTCACCCCGACGCCCCACTGGCAGAGCTTTTCGGTCAGCACGCGCGGATCGGGCAGCGGATGCCGTCCGGTGGATTCGCCGATGGGGGCGGACAGGTCCTCGTCCAGGTGAACGTAACGTGCCCCCGGGATATGCGCCTTGGCGTAGGCCTGGCGCCCCGCTTCGGGGTCGGTCAGGGTGAAGCGGCAATCAAAAATGACCCAGTGCGGGTCATCCAGATGGGCAGCCAGGTCTTCGGTTGAAACGAGGGTGTTGGTGAACATGGTGCTTCAAGCCTGAAGTGATGGGCAGAGCGCCGGTGCCGGTAATCCGGAGAACCCAGTGGAGGTTCTCCGGGTCCGGCATGGCTACTTAATAGCCGCCCTTCCCGTAGGGCTTGGTCAGGCCGGCGACGCGTGCCGACTGACGGGCGGGCTGATTGGGGAACAGCTCGTAGAGCTTTTTCTTCCAGTCGGTACCCGGGTGCAGTTCATCCATTTCGGCAAGCATGTTACGGAAGTTGGGGGTTGAGCCGTCTTCCCTGTACTTGTCGCGCATGAAATTGATGACCGTCCAGTGCTCGTCGGTCAGCGTGATTTTTTCAGCCGCGGCGATGACCGGGGGGACGTCGTCGCTGAAGTTGGCTTCCAGCAGGAAGTCTTCTTCGCCAGTTTCGAGTTCTTCGCCGTTCACAACATAAGACATGTTTTCTCCTTTCGGGTTGGTCAAGTTTAAAGATTCACCGGAACGACCGGCTTTGGTTCAATGGTTCGCCGGCATCACCGGCGCAATGGATTTGTGCGGGATGAATATCCCGCAGCCCAACAAACGGTTGCGCCCCAGCCCTTCGTCCTGAAGCTGCAATGACTTGTGCGGCGGCACGTCGTGCAGCATCAGGCTGTAGCCATAGAGGGTTCCGGATGCGCTTTGCAAGGTTTGCTGTTTGCCGCAGATGAAACCGCAGCGCAACTGGAAATGCCCGTCCAGTTCGCGCATGACATCCTGCACGAATTGTTCTTCACTCGCACTGCCGGTGTCAACGAAATGCGCGTAGATATTGGCAAACGCGGTGAATGCACGGGTCTTGAAGCTGCCGATCTGCAGGGCGTGGCCAGCCAGATCGAGCGTCTTTCCAACCAGTTTCTGCATGTCATCAATCCGCGATTTCGGCACGCGCAGGTAAAGTTTGGTGCGGCGGTTGATGTTGAGCGTCGCGTCACCACTATTGGTTTCGGCGCCTTTCAGATGCTGGATGCCGGTGCCGGCCTGCTCACCCAGCCACGGCAACAGGACTTGCAGCGCATCGGCCAGCAACTGGGCGTTATCCACCGGGATGGTGGTGCCAACAAGATCGAACTGCAGGTCAATCATGTGCGGCGTGTATTCCTCCGGCTTGTTTTCCGGCCAGCTCCAGCTCATGGCGCGTCCCCGCTGTGGGCTTCTGCCCAGGCCTGCATGACTTCGGCCCATTTTTGCGCACTGACGGGGTCGACGTCGAAAATGGTGAAGCGTTTGTTCTCGCGGATGCGAATGCGCAGAAAGGGCACGCCACCGGACTCATGCGTCAAATGCTGGAATTCGATTTCCTGGCCGCCAAAGGGCAGGCGCATTTTGTCGATTGGAGTAATTTCAGGCATGCAATCTCGATCCGTATGGCAAATGTGTATGTGCTGACAAACCTTGCTCTTAGAACGGCAATTGGGCTCACGAGATGAGTGGGGGCTGCACGTCAAATTTCAACCCTGCCACAGGCAAGGACTTGCGTTAGCAACAATATTTTAATACTCTTATCGATTCCTGTGGCCGCCCCGTAATGTCTCATCCTTTGTGTTCATGGGGCACTACCACTTTGGGCAAATGGCACTACTCCTTTTGGGTAGGTAATGGCCTACCGCGATGGAGTATCTGTTTTACCCATGAGAATGATGGTGATGCAGCCGTCAACTCAATACGATGATGAAATACCGTGGAGCTGTCGGCTAAGCGGGCATTTCGAAATGTTCTAGGAGAGAAAACTATGGCAAAGAAGATGATTGATACGCCCAATCTGGACGAGCTCGAGAAAGGCCCGTGGCCCAGCTTCGTGACCGGCCTGAAGCGTCTGGCTAAGGACAACGACATGATGGTTGACCTGATGGGTCAGCTGGAAACGTCCTACAAGACCAAGTTCGGTTACTGGAAGGGCGGTACGGTTGGCGTGTTCGGCTATGGCGGCGGCGTGATCCCCCGTTTTACCGAACTCAAGGACGAAAATCATCAGCCCATTTTCCCCGAAGCAGCCGAATTCCACACCCTGCGCGTGCAGCCGCCCGCAGGCATGCACTACAGCTCCGACCTGCTGCGCAAGATGTGCGACGTCTGGTCCGCCACCGGTGGTTCGGGTCTGATCGCGTTCCATGGCCAGTCCGGCGACATCATGTTCCAGGGCATCAAGACCGCTGACGTGCAGCGTGCGTTTGACGCGTTCAACGAAATGGGCTTCGACCTCGGCGGCGCCGGCCCGGCGCTGCGTACCTCGATGTCCTGTGTCGGTGCGGCACGTTGCGAGCATTCCTGCTTCGACGAAGCCAAGGCGCTGCGTACCGTCATCAACAACAACCTGGACGACATGCATCGTCCTTCCCTGCCCTACAAGTTCAAGTTCAAGTTCTCTGGCTGCGGCAACGACTGCGTCAACGCCATCCAGCGTTCCGACATGGCCACCATCGGCACCTGGCGCGACAACATCCGCGTCGACGAGAAGCTGGTTCAGGACTACTACAAGGTGCACGGCATGAACGATCTCGTCAACGACGTGATCAGCAAGTGCCCGACCAAGGCCATCACCCTGGTGTCCACCGACAAGTTCAAGGCCAGCGCCACCGTGTCCGCCGCCAATCTGGGCGACGGCAACACCCTGTGCATCGACAACAAGAACTGCGTGCGCTGCATGCACTGCCTGAACGTCATTCCCGGCGGCCTGCGGACCGGCGTGGACAAGGGCGTCACCATCCTGGTGGGTGGCAAGGGCGTTCTGAAGATCGGCGCGACCATGGGCACCGTGGTGATTCCGTTCATGAAGCTCGAGTCCGACGAGGACTTCGAGAAGCTCAACGAACTGGCCCGCAATATCCTCGACTTCTTCGCTGAAAACGCGCTGGAGCACGAGCGTACCGGCGAGATGATCGAGCGTATCGGCCTGACCAACTTCCTCGAAGGTCTGGATATCCCGGTCGACCCCAACATGATCAAAGAGCCGCGTTCCAACCCCTACTTCCGTTCCGACGACTGGGACGAGCAGGTCGAGAAATGGAACGAGTACAAGCAGTCGACTGCTGCTTAAGTTTCGCTTAACCCCGGGCCCTGGAGCGATCCGGGTCCGGTGCTTTAAATCAGAGTTGGAGATATAAAATGGCAGAACTACGTCCGCCTATCGAGTCCGGTGCACCGGATCCGATGCCCTACATGCACCCCGTGATGGTCAAGAACTATGGCAAGTGGGCTTTCCACAGCCATCCGAAGCCGGGTGTCCTGTATCACCGTGCTGAATCCGGCGATGAAATCTGGACCGTCAAGGCCGGTACCCAGCGCCAGATGGACCACTACACCATCCGCGAACTGGCCGATATCGCCGACCAGTACGGTGACGGTTTCGTGCGTTTCACCGCACGATCGAACATCGAATACATGGTCGCCGACGGTTCCAAGGTCGAGCCGCTGATCAAGGCGCTGTCCGACAAGGGCTACCCCATCGGTGGTACCGCCAACTCGGTTTCCATGATTGCGCACACCCAGGGCTGGCTGCACTGCGACATCCCCGGCACCGACGCTTCTGGCGTGGTGAAGGCGCTGATGGACGAGTTGTACGATGACTTCGTCAAGTGCGAGATGCCCAACCGCGTCAAGCTGTCCACCTCCTGCTGCGAAATCAACTGCGGCGGCCAGGCCGACATCGCCATCATCGTTCAGCACACCAAGCCGCCCAAGATCAACCACGATCTGGTCGCCAACGTCTGTGAGCGTCCTTCCGTCGTGGCACGCTGCCCGGTGGCTGCGATCCGTCCCGCACTGGTGAACGGCAAGCCCTCGCTGGAAGTCGACGAGAAGAAGTGCATTTGCTGTGGCGCCTGCTTCCCCCCGTGCCCGCCGATGCAGATTAACGATCCCGAGCACTCCAAGATTGCGATCTGGGTGGGTGGCAAGAACTCCAACGCCCGTTCCAAGCCGACCTTCCACAAGCTGGTCGCCGCGGGCCTGCCGAACAATGCACCGCGTTGGCCGGAAGTGGGCGAAGTGGTTAAGAAGATCCTCGCCACCTACAAGGAAGACGGCAAGCCCTGGGAGCGCATGATCGACTGGATCGACCGCATTGGCTGGCCCGCATTCTTCGAGAAGACCGGCCTGCCTTTCACCAAGTATCACATCGATAACTGGCGTGGCGGTCGTGCCAACCTTAACGCTTCTGCACACATCCGTTTCTAAGATGCGTCGGCCCCGCCACGGTTTTGGCTGTGGCGGGGAGAAGTGAAAAACAATGAGTGGATTTTTCGGAGTTTGATCTAGCCATGCAATTCGGCATTCTTGTAAACGAAGGGCCTTACACCCATCAGGCCAGTGACACCGCGTATCTCTTCGCCCGCACGGCGATTGAGAAAGGTCACAGCGTTCCGCGTGTTTTTTTCTACCATGACGGCGTGAATAATTCCACGCGTCTGGCAACGCCTCCCCAGGACGATCGCAACGTCTCCGCACGCTGGTCCAGGCTGGCTGCCGACCATGGCGTCGATCTGGTTGTCTGCGTGGCCGCTGCCCAGCGTCGTGGGATCAATGACGATGTTCTGGCGCCCGGCTTCCGGATTTCCGGTCTGGGTCAGTTGGTGGAGATGGGTATTCAGTACGATCGTCTCGTGACGTTCGGTGATTGAGGGATAACGAGATGAGCGATATGGACGATATGGATGACGGCTCCGGCGTTATCAAAAAATTCATGTTTCTGAACCGCAAGGCGCCGCACGGTACCGTGTATGCGCTGGAAGGTCTGGAAGTGGTGCTGATTACCGCAGCGTTCGATCAGGACGTCAGCATGGTGTTCACCGACGACGGTGTGTATCAGTTGGTGAAGGGCGTCGACAGCAAGGGCATCGAGATCAAGGATTTCTCCAAGACTTACCGTGCGCTGGAGGGCTACGACATCGAGAAGTTGTATGTTGATCAGGCGTCGATGGATGCGCGTGGTCTGACCGAAGACGATCTGATTGTCGATGTGACGGTGTTGTCGGTTCCGGAGATGGCGAATCTCATGGCCGAACAAGACGTCGTGATCAGCTTCTAAGGGGATAGACATGCTGCATATTGTGAACAAATCGGCCGCTGAGCGCAGTTCGCTGGAAAGCTGCCTGCGCATGGC
>JBGSTQ010000191.1:0-6152 GCA_041736375.1 Thiobacillaceae bacterium | reverse complement strand
GGCGTCGCCGGTGGTGCAGGCCGCCGCCGCGGCGGCGAACAGCTCGTCCGCCTTGGCGCTGTTGCCCATGGAGGCATACAGACGGCCGATGTGGGTGAGGGCAAAGTGATCGCCGGCCTTGGCTCGCGCGGCATCCAGCAGGCGGGCGGCGGCATCCATGTCCTTGGCGGCGAAGCTGGCCTCGGCCAGTTTGGCGTAGTCATAAACTGAGGAACTGGCATTGGAGGCGAGGGTGTTTTCACGGGCGGCCAGGTAGGCACGTGCCTTGGAGACGCCGAGTTCGCGATGCTTCAGCTGCGCGGCGGTCGCGGCCAGATCCTTGAAGGAAATGGAATCGGTGGCGTTTTCAGCGGCATTGTCCAGCAGCCGCGCCAGCCAGTCGGTGTCGTCGAGATTGCGGTCCACCGCCAGGATCACCGGCTTGTAGCGCGAGAACTGGTAGCTGCTGCCGTCCAGCATTCTTTCCGCGGAATCGATCAGCTTGGCTGCATAGAAGGGGTCTTCGAGTTCCACGCGCACGCGGTCGGCCAGGGTAATGAATTGCTTGACGCTGCTGGCTTCCTTTTCCAGTTGCTGGAATTCCAGATAGCGGGTGTGGTTGGCCTTGCGCTTTTCCAGCTTGGCCTTGACCCGTGACAGCCGCTCGGCATCGTCCGCTAGATGGGCTTCGACGGCCGTGACCAGTTTCTGCATCTCGTCCAGACCGGCCACCGCGTCTTCGGCACGGTCCAGCAATGCGGCCGCCCCCGGCTTGTCGCCCACGCTTGCCAGGCCTTCGGCGAGTTCGATGTAATCCCCGGTGGCGCTGGCCATGTCGCCAGCCTTCTTCAGGGCAGACTGCATGAAGGCGGCATCACCCGCCTGCTTGGCCGATTCGATCAGGGTCTTGGCGGCGGCGAAATCGGTCGCCGCGTCGAGCGCGCGCTGGTAAAGGGCCTTGGCACGCGCCGGGTCACCCAGGGTCTTGGTGACCTCGCCTGCCAGCGACAGCAGATCGGGCACGCTGGAGAGCTTGTCCGCTGCCTTGTTGAAAATGGCCGTGGCGTATTCCTTGTCGAGCAGATGCTCGGCCGATACCGCCGCCAGCTTGCTGAATTCGACCGCGCGGGAGATTTTCGACTCGGCTTTTTCCAGCACTTTCTTGGCAAACGCGCTGTCGGCGATCACCGCCATGACGTTCTTCGCCAGGTCGATCAGCGGGTCGAGGTTGCCGGTTTCCTTCAGCGCCTTTTCGTAGGCACCTACCGCGGCCACCTTGTCGCCCAGCACCTTGAACTTGGCTTCGGCCAGCGCGATCTGCTCCTCGCCGCTCATGCAGTAGTCCTCGGCGGTCTGCAGCAGTTCCTCGGCGCGGCCCTGCTCGCCCAGCGCCTTGTAGACGATGGCGCAAGCTGCCAGATCCTTGGTGAACTGGCAGTCGTCCGCCACGCGGTCCATCAGTTCCTTGGCGTAGGCGGCATCGGCGGGCTCCTGCAGGGCCTGCATGGCCAGCGCGGCGTAATCGGCGCCGCCGCTGCATTGGGCTTCCTGGGGGAATAGGGTGTCACGGGTGGCCATAGACGTCTCCGAAATAGGCTGGACAGAAACAAATCGGCAATTTTCCGCCTCCGTGTCCCAGCCAGCCAATAAATTATGCCGATGGCGGCATTAAGGACTGTCGCTGTCGGGCGTGGCGGCTGACCGCCGTCAATGCTTCGCCGCGTGCGGCATCAAGCGGTCGATGTAGGCAATCGATATGGCCGACAGAACGAAGGTCATGTGGATGACGGTCTGCCACAGCAGCACCTTTTCGGTCAGGTTGGGCGCGTTGATGAAGGTCTTGAGCAGGTGGATCGACGAGATGCCGATGATGGCCGTGGCCAGTTTCACCTTCAGCACGTTGGCGTTGACGTGCGACAGCCACTCGGGTTCGTCGGGGTGGCCTTCGAGGTTCAAGCGCGAGACGAAGGTTTCATAGCCGCCGACGATGACCATGATGAGCAGGTTGGAGATCATCACCACGTCGATCAGGCCCAGCACGATGAGCATGATGGCCTCTTCGGAGAGCGTGAAGGTGCCGACGACGAGGTGCTCCAGTTCGACCATGAAATGCACGACGTAGACCAGTTGCGCGCCGATCAGGCCGAGATAGAGCGGAACCTGCAGCCAGCGGCTGCCGAACAGGACGGTGGAAAGGAATTTGCCGCGCGCTTCGACGGGCTGGATAGTTTCGGGTTTCATTTGCCAGGGATTAGGAATTAGGGATTAGGGATTAGGGATTAGGGATTAGAGGACGTAGCGCGCGAGATCTTCGCGGGCGGCCAGCGCAGCGAGACGGGTAGTGACCGCGTCGGCATCGACCAGGTGTTCGCCGGTAACGTTGCCAGCTTCGAAGGAAATGTCCTCCAGCAGCTTTTCCATCACCGTATGCAGCCGGCGCGCGCCGATGTTTTCGGTGCGCTCGTTCACCTCGAAGGCGATCTCGGCGATGCGGCGGATGCCGTCTTCGGTGAATTTGAGCGTCACGCCTTCAGTTGCGAGCAGGGCCTCGTACTGGCGGGTCAGGCAGGCGTCGGTGGAGGTCAGGATCTGCTCGAAATCTTCGACCGAGAGCGCTTGCAGTTCGACGCGAATCGGCAGCCGACCCTGAAGTTCGGGAATCAGGTCGGACGGTTTGGAGAGGTGGAACGCGCCGCTGGCGATGAACAGGATGTGATCGGTCTTCACCATGCCGTACTTGGTCGAGACGGTGGTGCCCTCGATCAGCGGCAGCAGGTCGCGCTGCACGCCCTGGCGCGACACGTCGCTGCCGTGGGCGTCGCTGCGCGTGGCGATCTTGTCGATTTCGTCGAGGAACACGATGCCGTTCTGTTCGACCGCTTCCAGCGCCTGCAGCTTGGTTTCCTCGTCGTTGATGAGCCGCCCGGCTTCTTCCTCGGTCAAGAGCTTCATGGCCTCGCGCACTTTCAGCTTGCGGCTTTGCCGGCGGTTTTGCCCTAGGTTGGCGAACATGCCCTGCAACTGCTGCGACAGGTCTTCCATCCCCGGCGGGGTGAAGATTTCCATGCTGGGGCTGATGGCAGCCAGATCAATTTCGACTTCCTTGTCGTCGAGCGCGCCTTCGCGCAGCATCTTGCGGAAACGCTGGCGCGCCGCGCCTTCTTCGCGCACAGGCTCGGGCTCGTTGAAGCCGGCACTGCGCGGCGGCGGCAGCAGCGCGTCGAGGAGGCGTTCCTCGGCGGCCTCCTCGGCGCGAAACTTCACCTTCTGCGTCGCCTGCGCGCGCAAATCCTTGATCGCGGTCTCCATCAGGTCGCGGATGATGGTGTCGACATCGCGGCCGACGTAGCCGACTTCGGTGAACTTGGTCGCCTCGATCTTGATGAAGGGAGCATTGGCGAGCCGCGCCAGCCGCCGCGCAATTTCGGTCTTGCCGACGCCGGTCGGCCCGATCATCAGGATGTTTTTCGGCGTGATTTCCTGGCGTAAGGGCTCACTCACCTGCTGGCGCCGCCAACGGTTGCGCAGGGCGACCGCGACCGCGCGTTTGGCAGCCGCCTGGCCGACGATGTGCTTGTCGAGTTCGTGGACGATTTCTTTGGGGGTCATTTCAGGGGGCAGGGATCAGGGGCCAGGATTCAGGGGGCGTTGTCGCTTCGCGGGTCTTTTTAAGGAGAACGGCCAGCGGCCGCTCATTCCCTGACCCCTGAATCCTGACCCCTGTCCCCTAGCACTTCGATTACATGATTCTGGTTCGAATAAATGCAGATATCGCCCGCTATGGTGAGGCTCTTTTTGACGATTTCAACAGGGGAGAGCTGCGTGTTCTCCAGCAGCGCGCGGGCGGCGGACTGGGCAAACGCTCCGCCGGAGCCGATGGCGGCGATGCCGAGTTCGGGTTCCAGCACGTCGCCGTTGCCGGTAATGATGAGTGAGTAGTCACGGTCGGCCACCGCCAGCATGGCTTCGAGTCGCCGCAGCATGCGGTCGGTGCGCCAGTCCTTGGCGAGTTCGACCGCGCTCCGGAGCAGGTGCCCCGAGTGCTTGTCGAGCTTGGCCTCGAAACGTTCGAACAGGGTGAAGGCGTCGGCGGTGCCGCCAGCGAAACCGGCCAGGACTTTTTCCTGATACAGCCGCCGCACTTTGCGCGCGGTGGACTTGATGACGATATTGCCGAGCGTGACCTGGCCGTCGCCCCCGAGTGCGACCTCGTTGCCACGCCGAACCGAAAGGATGGTGGTGCCGCGATATTGTTCCATGCCCGGAATTATACGTGGGCGGGCGGCGGCTTGCCTTGCCGCAGCCATCGCCACAGACGGCGCAGCAGCCACAGGGTGGCGAGCATGAACAGCGCCAGCGCAGCCAGAAAAACCAGCGGATGCGTGAACGCCAGCCACAGCCCGCCACCGAGCATGGCTTCCTCGCCGAACGAGGCGGCCACATTGCTGAACGGTTCGGGAGACGTATTGATGAGCGCGCGCGAGCCGGACTTGGCGAGATGGCTGCCGGCGGCGAAGCTGCCACCCAGCAGGGCCGCTGTCGTCTGGATGGCTGCGCCGCTGTCGCCGAAAAAGGCGGCCGCCAGCGCCGCGCCGGCGGGAATGCGAATGAAGGTATGGATGCTGTCCGAGAGACTGTCGAGCAGCGGAATCTTGTCGCCGAAGAATTCGGTCAGTGCCAGCAGGCCGCTGATGCCGATGACCAGCGGGTGGGTCAGCACCTCGAGCGAAGCAGGCAGATCGAATCCGCCGTAACGGCCCAAAAGGCCAAGGATCAGCACCACCGCATACAGCCGCAGGCCGGCGCCCCATGCTACCGCTGCGGCGAGCGCGGCCTGGGCGATCAGCTCATCGGACATGCCGGCCGGGCTTAGTCTGGATGGTGCGGAACCAGCTGGGCGAGCTGGTCGATGCCCATGACGCGGAAGAGTTCGTGGATGAGCGCGTTGTGGCCGCGCAATGTGATGGCCTTGCCACTTCCCAGACACTGCATGAGCACGCTGATCAATTTGCTCACGCTGCCGTAATCGACCCGGGTGACCTGGGCCAGATCCACCACGACCTGATCGTGGGTGGCGGCATATTCGCCGAATTTCTGCAGGGCGTCTTCATTGGCTGGGGTGATCTCGCCGGCAAGGGAGAGCGTCTCGCCGGAAGGTTCGCTGGCAGAAGGCTCGGGCGCAGGGGCCTGCACCACTTCGGCGCCCTTGACCGCGATCCAGGACGGCGGCGATACCTCGAAACGCACGGCGTAATCGACCGCCAGATCCTCGAAAGCCTCCTGCTGTCCCAGGGTCTGATACAGCTCCAGCAACAGCAGCCAGTGCGCCGGACGGCTGTGGGTGGCGCGATTGAGGTCTTTCAGGAGATCGATCAGCCGGTCGACGCCGCTCACCTGCAATTTGAGTTTGTTTTTGCGGGCGGATTCCAGAACCTTGGTGCAATCACTCGCGCCGGCTTCATCGATCATTTCGATGCGCGAGAAATCGATGCGCACCGGCGCAGTTTTGGCGACCCCGGCCAGGTCGCTACGCAGTTTTTCCGCTGCGCTGCTGTCCAGCAGGCCGGGCAGGTTAAGGCAGCTTGCCGGGCTCTGACCCTGGGGAGCGGACGCGGCTTTGGCCGTGCCGCCGATTTTCTGCCAGACCGGCGGGGACGTCTCAAACTTCAGGGCGTAGTCGAGCGCGAGCTGCTCGAACTCTTTTTCGCGGTTCTGCACACGATACAGGTCAAACAGCATGTGCCAGGCGCGGCGGTCCTTGCCGTCGAGTATCTGCTTCAGCGTGGTTTCCGCTGCATCGGCCTGGCCGCTGGCGTAGAAAATTGCCGCCTCGTCGACGGCCGACTGCGGCCCGCCGCTGCTTTCCTCGACGACGATGCCGCCATTCTCGCCCAGCGGTGCCCACTGCGTGGTGGGCGGTGCGGGGGGCACCTCGGGCGCCGCCCGCTGTGCGACACCTTGGGGCTTGTCTTTGCCTTTTCTGAAAAACGGGATGGCCACAGGCGTTTTTGGGTTCGGATAAGGGCTGAGTGGATGATACTAGCGCTGTAGCCGGCCAGCGGCAACCCGTCCGGCGGCGGCCGTTATCGACGCCATGGCCAGCGTGATGACGATGGCCGGGCCGCTCGGCCAGTCGAAAAGGGCAGAAGCGGCCAGCCCGGCGGCGTAGGACG
>JBGSTQ010000181.1:0-10019 GCA_041736375.1 Thiobacillaceae bacterium | reverse complement strand
CGAAGCCGCCGAGCGACAGCGGGGTGATCGCGCCTTCCGCGCCGCCGGCCACCATCACGTCGGCGTCGCCGTATTCGATCAGGCGCGCGGACTCGCCGATCGCATGGGTGCCGGTGGTACACGCCGTCACCATGGCCAGATTGGGGCCCTTGAATCCGTAGAGGATGGAAAGATGGCCCGCGATCATGTTGCTGATCGCGGACGGAATGAAAAAGGGGGAAATCTTGCGGACACCGCCCGCAAGATAGTCGTTATGGGTGGCTTCGATCATCGACAGGCCGCCGATGCCGGAACCGATGTTGACACCGATCTGCTCGGCGTCGGATTGCGGGCTGTCCAGTCCGGCGTCGCGCACGGCCTGAATCCCTGCCGCCATGCCGTACTGGATGAAAATATCCATGCGGCGCGCATCCTTGGGATTCAGGTAGGCGGTGACGTCGAAGTTCCTGACCTCTCCGGCTACCTGGGATGCGAACGGTGCCGGATCGAAACGCGTCACGCGCGTTATCCCGGAGCGGCCCGAAGCAATGTTGCCCCAGGCTTCGTCCACCGTGTTGCCCACCGGGGAAATGATCCCCAGACCCGTGATAACGACGCGACGCTTGGACAAAAGTCAGCCCTTCTGTGAAGTCGTAAAAAAATCAGCTCGAATGGCTGTTGACGTAGTCAATCGCCTGCTGGACGGTAGTAATTTTTTCGGCGTCTTCATCGGGAATCTCGCAGCCGAACTCTTCTTCCAGCGCCATCACCAGTTCAACCGTGTCGAGCGAGTCCGCACCCAGGTCACCGACAAAGGAAGACTCGTTCTTGATGTCTGCCTCGTTGACGCCCAGTTGTTCGGCGACGACCTTGATTACACGCTGTACGTTATCCATTACCTCATCCTCTCTTGAAATTAGGCTTCAACGAAATTGAAGCCCGGAAAAATAAAACCCGGCGATTTTACCAAACTTTCGCTGACGGTCACGCCATGTACATGCCGCCATTGACATGCAAGGTGGTTCCCGAGATGTAGCCAGCGGCAGGCGAGGCCAGAAACGCCACTGCCTGCGCGATATCTTCGGCAGCACCGAGGCGCCCCAGCGGGATGTGGGCAAGCAGCGCCTGCCGCTGTGCATCGGGCAATGCGCGCGTCATGTCGGTGTCGATGAAACCCGGCGCCACGCAGTTCACCGTGATGTTGCGGCTGCCGACTTCGCGTGCCAGCGACTTGGTGAAACCCATGATTCCGGCCTTGGCCGCGCTGTAATTGGTCTGCCCGGCATTGCCCATCGCACCCACGACCGAAGCGATGCTGATGATGCGCCCGGCACGCGCTTTCATCATCGCGCGCAGCACCGCGCGCGACAGGCGGAAAACCGACGTCAGATTGGTCGCCAGGATGTCGTCCCACTCCTCGTCCTTCATCCGCATCAGCAGATTGTCGCGGGTGATGCCGGCGTTGTTGACCAGAATGCCGATGTCGCCGAACTGCAAGTTGATCGCCGCGATCACGGCATCGACTTCGGTCGCGTCAGTGACGTCGAGCTTCATGCCCCCGCCCTTGACGCTGGCCGCCGTGAGGTAATCGCTGATCGCCTGCGCGCCCTTGTCGCTGGTGGCGGTGCCAACCACGGTGGCGCCCGCCTGTCCGAGCGCCAGTGCGATTGCCTGGCCGATTCCGCGGCTGGCTCCCGTCACCAATGCCACCTGTCCTTCAAGATTCGCGCCAGGCGCGAGGCGTCCTTGCAGCATGTTGTCTCCTGTCAGTTGTTCATGGCAGCCTGCAGGCTGGCTTCATCCACCAGCGCCACGGCGGGTAGGCTGTCGTCGATGCGCTTGTTGAGGCCCGCCAGCACCTTGCCTGGGCCGCATTCGATCACGCGTTCAATTCCGGCGGCTTTCAGCGCCAGCACGGTCTCCACCCAGCGCACCGGGGTGTGCAACTGCTTTGCCAGCGCGACACGGATCGCGTCGGGTTCGGCATGGCTTTGCACATCGGTGTTGTGCAGGACCGGGATGTTGGGCGCCGTGATCGTCACCTCCTGCAGATGCGCCAGCAGTTGCTCTGCCGCCGGTCGCATCAGCGACGAATGCGACGGCACGCTGACCGGCAGCGGCAACGCACGCTTGGCACCCTTTTCCTTTGCAAGAACCATCGCGCGTTCCACCGCGGCCTTGTTGCCGGCGATGACCACCTGGCCGGGAGAATTGAGGTTCACCGCTTCGACCACTTCGCCGGCCGCGGCCTCTGCACAGACCGCCCGCACCGCATCGTCGTCCAGTCCGAGGATCGCCGCCATGGCGCCGACGCCTTCCGGAACTGCTGCCTGCATCGCTTCGGCGCGGAAGCGCACCAGTCTGATCGCATCGGAGAAATCCAGTGCACCAGCGGCCACCAGTGCGGCATATTCGCCCAGGCTGTGGCCTGCCAGCAGCGCGGGCATGACGCCGCCTGCTGCCTGCCACACACGCCAGGCGGCGATATCGGCCGCCAGCATTGCCGGCTGGGTGTTAACAGTCTGGTTGAGCAGGTCGGCCGGGCCGGCCGTCACCAAGGACCACAGATCCTGGCTTAGCGCATCCGAGGCTTCGACGAAGGTATCGTGCACTTCGACGCGATCGCCCCAGCCCTGCATCATGCCGACCGATTGTGAGCCCTGCCCGGGAAAAATGAAGGCAATTTTCATAGCCGTCTGGATTGTTCGTGTCACATTCAAATTTCTAGCCAATAGACACGATGCTTGGTGCCTGGAACATGCAACAGATCATGTTCCAGGAAAGCAAAGCTTCGGTCCTGCAGGATTTCCACCCCCTTGAGTGGAACACCTGAATCCTTGCGACCGACAGTATCGGTCATGAACAGCAACTTGCGGCCTGCGTGGTCCGCCAGCTTTTGCTGCAATTCTGCACTTGTCCTGGCAACCTCGACGCGTGACTCCGGAAAGATCAACCGCATGTTTCCGGCCAACAATTCCCTGTTGGAAATGACAACGTCCGGCACGCCGACTTTGCCACGCAGTTCCTGGCCCAAATACTCATAAGGCAAATTTGGACGGGAAACATGTTCAGTCCATTGTGCCGTCAACGTGCGTCCGGGAAGCATGACAGCGGCTGCAAGCATCACGGTCACCGCAAATCCGAGATACACCCGGGTTCTGCCAATTCCCATCGCCACAAGCAGGATGGGCAGGAAGAAATACAGAGGCTGCAGCCAGCGATCCTTAAAATGGGAGGCGCCGCTGACAAGCATGAAAATCACCAGCATGAGTGTCAAAATCAGCAGCAAGCGCGATAACAATTCACGTTGGATGCCGGCCATCGGCGCCACCCCTCCGGAACGCCTCCAACTCAGGCCATAGGCCAGTAGTAGTGGTCCGGTAAAAGCAAGTATGTCTAGCAGGACAGCTCCGAGTCCAACAAGCGAGAAGGATTGATTAACTTCGAGCTTGCGGCTGCTGGACAACGCAAGCTCTGCATTGGTCAGGAGCCAGATCAGATGCGGCAGTAAGGTGACAAGCGTCATTGCAAAGCTGATGAAAATTCTATGCGTCAGCAGATGCCGCCGATAGCCTGGCGTTGACAGTCCAGCCAATAGCAAGGCAATAAGAAAAAAGACAAAATTGTACTTGCTCAGCAAGCCCATGCCTGCAAGCGCGCCAAACAGGACATAGCGTGCAGCGGTAGGATTGCGAAGCAGACTCAGAAATGACCATAACGTCCAGGCCGCAACCACTGTCGCGAGAACGCTGTGCGTCAGATCACGCTGCGCTTCCCATATGATTTGAGGAATCAGGGCCAGGCCCGCAACGGTCAGGATTTGCCTGGGCCTGTCGAAACCCATCTCGCCGCCCATTTTCAAAAAACCCATAACCAGAGCGCTCAGGAGTGCCGCCTTGAACGCCAGCAGCCCCCATATGGACGGACCTCCGGTCAGGCCGAACAGGATATGGACCAGCCAGGTATAAAATGGCGGCTGCTTCCCATAGCCCCAGCTGAGATCCTGGCTCAACACCAGCTGCTCTGCCTGGTCCAGATCCGCCGTGGGCGATACCAGGCCCTGAGTCAGTGCGTTTAATGCGAAATAGCCGGTGGCAAACAGCCAGACCGGCATGCTTGCAGCGAAACGCCGTGCTTCGAATGTCATCCGATCAGTACCGCAGCAGTACCGAGCCCCAGGTGAAGCCGCCGCCAAAGGCTTCCATCAACACGGTCTGGCCGCGCTGGATGCGTCCGTCGCGTACCGCCACGTCGAATGCCAGCGGAACCGAGGCAGCCGAAGTGTTGCCATGTTCCGCGACCGTGGTAACGACGTTGTCCATGCTCATGCCGAGCTTTCTTGCGGTGGCGGAAATGATGCGGATGTTGGCCTGGTGCGGCACCAGCCAGTCGATGTCGGATTTCTGCAGGCCGTTGGCCTCCAGCGTCTCGTCGACGATGCGATCGAGCGTGTTGACCGCCATCTTGAACACCGCATTGCCCTCCATGCGCATCAGAGCCGGTTCGTTCGAGGCGGTCGAGGTGCCGGTGGTAGTGCGCAGCAATTCCTTGTGGCGGCCGTCGGCATGGATGTGAGTGGAAATGATCCCGCGCTCGGTCGACGCCTCCAGCACCACCGCGCCGGCGCCATCGCCCCACAGGATGCAGTTGCCGCGGTCGTTCCAGTCGGTGATGCGTGACAGCGTCTCGGCACCGATCACCAGCACACGCCTGGCTGCACCGCTCTTGATGAACTGGTCGGCCACCGAAACGGCATACACAAACCCGCTGCAAACCGCCTGCAGGTCGAAAGCCGGCTTGCCGTTGCTCATTCCCAGCTTGGACTGCACGATGCACGCGGTGCTGGGAAATACCAGGTCGGGCGTGGTGGTCGCGACCAGCAGCAGATCCAGATCGTTGGCCTGCAGACCGGCGGCATCGAGCGCAGCACGCGCGGCGGCCGTGGCCAGGTCGCTGGTGAGTTCGCCCTCGGCGGCGATATGGCGTTCGCGGATCCCGGTCCGTTCGACGATCCACTGATCGCTGGTCTCGACTATCTTTTCGAGGTCGGCGTTGGTGAGGATGCGGGCGGGAAGATAACTGCCCGTGCCAAGAATGCGGGAATAATTCAAACCGTTACCCGTTGTATGAGTTGCATCTGGTCCGAGATACGTTTGAGGACATTGTTGCGGACCTCTTCTCCGGCCGTTTCGATGGCACGCTCGAATGCGAAGCGGTCCGCGGAACCGTGGCTTTTGACCACCACCCCCTTCAGACCGACCAGCGTCGCGCCATTGTAGCGGCGCGGATCGAGGCGACGCTTGAACGCTGTCATCACCGGCAGCGCCGCCAGTCCCGCCAGACGGGTAAAGAGATTACGCTTGAATTCGGCGCGCAAGGTGGAGGCCATCATTTTGGCGACGCCCTCGGACGCCTTCAGGGCGACATTGCCGACAAAACCGTCGCACACCACCACGTCGGTCGTTCCCTTGAAGATGTCGTCACCTTCGACGTTGCCGTAGAAATTCAGGTGGCTGTCGCGCAGCAGCTCCGCTGCCTGCTTGACCATTTCATTGCCCTTGATGTCCTCGGCGCCGATATTCAGCAGGCCGACGCTGGGATTGGGCTTGTGTTCGACCGCCGACACCAGCATCGCCCCCATGATGCCGAACTGCAGCAGGTGTTCGGCGGTGCAGTCAACGTTGGCGCCGAGGTCGAGCACCATGGAATGGCCGCTGATGGTCGGCATCACCCCGGCGATGGCCGGCCGGTCGATTCCAGGCAGGGTTTTGAGCACGAAACGCGCGGTCGCCATCAGCGCGCCAGTGTTGCCTGCAGAGACGCAGGCATCGGCTTCGCCTGATTTCACCAGATCGATTGCGACCCGCATCGAAGAGTCCTTTTTGCCGCGCAAGGCGGACGCGGGCGGTTCGTCCATCGCGACCACCTCGCTGGCGTGGCGGACAATCAGACGGGGGCTGGTTTGAGCGCGTCCTGCCTTGAGCTCGGCGGCAATCACGTCCTGCGGCCCGACCAGAATGATGTTCAGGTCGGAATGACGGCCCAGACACTTGATAGCTGCAGGCACAGTGACGTGGGGACCATGATCCCCACCCATGACATCAATGGCGATAGTGATATAGCGCATTCAGCCTGAGCCGTGGCGATGTCGGCACGCCGAAATCGGCGTGCGCTGAACCTTATTCGCCCTTGGCCTTGACGACCTTGCGCCCGCGGTAGAAACCGTTGGGGCTGATGTGATGACGCAGATGCGTCTCGCCCGTGCTCGGCTCGACCGCCAGGGGCGGATTGGTCAGAAAATCATGGGAACGGTGCATCCCGCGCTTGGAGGGAGACTTCTTGTTTTGTTGAACAGCCATTTCATACTCCTTTTAAATTCATTCATTCCCGACAGGCAATCGCCCATCAGGAGCTTGACTCGGGGCACTCGCCCGGCTCGTGTCTAGGCACAAGCGGCAGCCCCAGAAACACCTCATCCTCGACCAGTTCCACCAGATTCAGCCTGTCGCCTGCCAGGATAGCTTCTCCCTCCAGGCCCAGCGCTTCATCCAGCCGTTCCAGTTGCGCCTCATCCCGCGCCAGGTAAACCGTCCGGTCAATGTCGACCGCATGCGGCAATTCGCCCATGCAGCGCTGGCAAGTCAGGACAACCTCGCCCCGCACGACGATATGCAGGCGGGAACGACGTTGCGCATCCATGTCACCTGCGACTCGACAGAACAGCTGTCCTTGCGTAAATTCACGGGCAAGGCGCGGAAACTCCGCTATGCTCGATTCCGCCTCCCACACCTGCGCGTTTCTGCAAAAGCGCAGCGGATCGACCTCACCAGGCTGGAACATTTTGTACCCGGTTAAAAATTAGCCCGCAATGATATGATTTCGCGTCATTTTTGTCAAAATTCCCTGCGACCATGATTAAAAAGATACTGGTCGCCAACCGCGGCGAAATCGCTGTTCGCATCGTACGTGCCTGCGCCGAACTCAGCATCAAGTCGGTGGCCATCTACACCGACGCCGACCGCCACGCCCTTCACGTCAAGAAGGCCGACGAGGCCTACCATATCGGCAAGGATCCCATCCTCGGCTACCTCAACGCGCACACGCTGGTCAACCTGGCGGCCGCTTCCGGCTGCGATGCGCTGCATCCCGGATATGGCTTTCTCTCTGAAAACCCGGATCTGGCCACCATCTGCGCACGCCGCGGCATCCGTTTCATCGGTCCCTCGCCCGACGTTATCCGCCGCATGGGCGACAAGATTCAGGCGCGCAACGCGATGATAGCGGCGGGAATTCCGGTGGTGCCAGGATCCGACCACAACCTGGAAAACGTCGAAGAAGCCCGCGCGCTGGCGCATAAAATCGGCTACCCGGTGATGCTCAAAGCCACCAATGGCGGAGGCGGCCGCGGTATCCGCCGCTGCGACAGCGAGGAAGAACTGCTGAAAAATTACGATCGCGTGGTGTCCGAAGCGAGCAAGGCCTTCGGCAAGCCGGAGGTCTTCGTCGAGAAATGCGTGGTGCGGCCCAAGCACATCGAGGTGCAGATCCTCGGCGATACCCAGGGCAACATCATCCACCTGTTCGAGCGCGACTGTTCGATCCAGCGACGCAACCAGAAGCTGATCGAGATCGCGCCCTCGCCGCAACTCACCGAGGCGCAACGGCAATACATCGGCAAACTGGCGGTGCGCGCCGCCAAGGCGGTAGGCTACGTCAACGCCGGCACGGTGGAATTCCTGCTGGACAGCGACAACCAGTTCTATTTCATGGAGATGAACACCCGGCTGCAGGTCGAGCATCCGATCACCGAGACCATCACCGGAGTCGACATCGTGCAGGAGCAGATCCGCATCGCCTCCGGCCTGCCGCTGCAGTACAGGCAGGACGAGATCACCCACCGCGGCTACGCCATCGAATTCCGCATCAACGCCGAAGACCCGAAAAACGAATTCCTCCCCAGCCTGGGGCGCATCACCCGCTACTATTCACCAGGAGGTCCGGGCGTGCGGGTGGACGCGGCGATCTATACCGATTACGTCATCCCGCCCTACTTCGATTCGATGTGCGCCAAGCTCACGGTGTGGAATCTCAACTGGGAAGCAACCCTCTCACGTGGCAGCCGCGCGCTGTCCGACATGCTGGTGTATGGCGTCAAGACGACGATCCCCTACTATCAGGAAATCCTCAAAAATCCCGAGTTCCGCAGCGGGCGCTTCAACACCAGCTTTGTGGACGAGCACCCGGAACTCACCCAGTACACCGAAAAGAAACCGCCGGAAGTAATCGCGGCTGCCATCGCGGCCGCCATTGCCGCGCACCAGGGACTCTGACATGGCAAAAGTACACATCACCGATCTCGTTTTGCGCGACGGCCATCAGTCGCTCATCGCCACTCGCATGCGCACCGAAGACATGCTGCCGATCTGCAGCAAGCTCGACCGGGTCGGCTTCTGGTCGCTGGAAGCCTGGGGCGGCGCCACCTTCGACGCCTGCGTGCGCTTTCTGCGTGAAGATCCCTGGGAGCGTCTGAGAAAACTGCGCGGCGCGTTGCCCAATACGCGTATCCAGATGCTGTTGCGCGGCCAGAATCTGCTCGGTTACCGCAACTACTCCGACGACGTGGTGCGCGCCTTCGTGCAGAAATGCGCCGACAACGGAGTCGACGTGTTCCGCGTGTTCGATGCCATGAACGACCTGCGCAACCTGCGCGTGTCGATCGAGGCGTTGAAAGCCGCCGGCAAGCATGCCGAAGGCGCGATCAGCTACACCACCAGTCCGGTGCACGACATTCCGCACTTTGTCGAGCTCGCCAGGGGACTGGCCGAAATGGGCTGCGACACCATCGCCATCAAGGACATGGCCGGTCTGCTGACACCCTACACCGCGTTCGAACTGGTTCGGGCGATTCGCTCCGCGACCAGCCTGCCGATCCATACCCACAGCCACGCCACCTCGGGCCTGGCGCACATGACGCACCTGAAGGCGGTGGAAGCCGGCGCCAGCATCATCGACACCTGCGTCGGCGCCTTTGCCGAGGGTGCCAGCCATCCCACCACGCAGAGCCTGGTCGCCGCGTTTGCCGGCACCGAATATGACACCGGCCTGTCGCTGCCGCTGATCGAGGAAATTTCCGCCTATTTCAGGGAAGTGCGCAAGAAATACTGGCAGTTCGAATCGGCCTTCACCGGCACCGACACCCGCGTCCTGATCAACCAGGTACCGGGCGGGATGATCTCCAACCTCGCCAACCAGATGAAGGAACAGGGCGCGATCGACAAGATGGACGCCGTACTCGAAGAGATTCCCCGGGTGCGCCAGGACCTCGGCTACCCGCCGCTGGTCACCCCGACCTCGCAGATCGTCGGCACCCAGGCCGCGCTCAACGTGCTCACCGGCAGCCGCTACAAGTCGGTCACCAACGAGGTCAAGCTCTATCTCCAGGGTCGCTACGGCAAAGCGCCCGCCCCGGTCAACGAGGAAGTACGCAAGCTCGCCATCGGCGACCTCGATATCACCACCTGCCGGCCGGCCGACCTGCTGCCCGATGAGCTCGACAAGCTGCGCGGCGAGATCGAGGGCCTGGCCAAATCCGACGAAGACGTGCTGACCTACGCCATGTTCCCCGAAATAGGCAAAACCTGGTTGCAGGAACGTGCCGCCGGCACCCTCAAGCCGGAACAACTGTTGCCGCAGGGCGCCTCCAAGGCCGAAGATACGTCACGCTTTGCCGCCGACGAGTTCAGGGTCACCCTGCATGGCGAGACCTATCACATCAAGCTTTCGGGCAGTGGCCGCTCCGAAGCCTCGCAGCGCCCCTACTTCGTCTCGGTCGACGGCATCTCCGAGGAAGTGCTGGTCGAAACCCTCAACGAAATCGAAGTCTCCGGCGAGCGCGGCGGGGCGCGCAAGGCAGCCAACGCACCCGGCACCCCTGCGCCTGGGCAGAAGCCTCGCGCCACGCACCCGGGACACGTGACTGCCGCCATGCCCGGCAACGTCGTCGACGTGCTGGTGAGCATCGGGCAGACGGTCAAGGCCGG
>JBGSTQ010000168.1:0-1946 GCA_041736375.1 Thiobacillaceae bacterium | reverse complement strand
GGCCGAGGATGTCGCGCGACACCGGCAGCTTGAACGGCTCGTCGAGGAAGCGCACCCAGGTGCGCTCGAGATCGAGCTCGTCGGTGCCCTCGAACACCTCGACCAGCACCGCGTCATCGGCCGTGCGGATCACCAGGCCGGAGCGCAGGCGCCCGGCGTGATCGCGCAGCTGCACGCGCGAACCGGCGGCCACGCCGGGCACCCCGCCCATGACGACGAGCCCCCCCTGGACGGAGGTGGCGGTACGGAATTCGATGTTTTTCATGGTGTGGCCTCCCTCACATGAGAGGGGGCGGCGGTCAGCAGATACTCCTGCAACAGCGGCTCGAAGGCGTCAGGGATAGCGGCAATTTTGGCCTTCAGTGCCGCGATGTCCTCGGAGGCATGCTGGCTTTTCCAGCGCCGCGCCTGGGCCAGCAGCGGCATCTGGATCAGGCGCCGCGCCGGGGCGCCGAGCTTCACCAGCTTCATGCCCTGGCGATAGATCTCCAGCAGCGCGGCCAGCAGCGCGTACTGTTTCTCCGGGGAAGCAAAGCTGTCCACTTCATCGGTGGCGCTCTGCTGCAGCAGGCCTTCCTTGAGCAGGCCGGCGGCTTCCAGGGTCCAGCGCTGCTCGGATGACAGCGCCTCGACGCCGACCAGGTTGACGATGCGCTGCAGTTCCTCGGACGCGGCGAGCAGGTCGAGGGCCTCGGCACGTGCGGCTTCCCATCCTGCATCGATGTTTTCCGCCCACCATTTGGCGGCCGATCCGACATAGCCGGAGAAGCTCTCCAGCCAGTCCACCGCCGGGTAATGGCGCGCGTCGGCGAGTTCCTTCGACAGCGCCCAGAAGGTCTGGATGATTTCCTTGGTATGGCTGGTGACCGGCTCGGAGAAGTCGCCGCCGGGCGGCGACACCGCACCGATCAGCGTCACCGAGCCGTGGTCGCCGGCGAAGGTCTCGACCCGCCCGGCGCGCTCGTAGAAAGCCGCGAGACGCGAACCGAGATAGGCCGGATAGCCCTCTTCCACCGGCATCTGCCCGAGGCGGCCGGCGACTTCGCGCAGCGCCTCGGCCCAGCGGCTGGTCGAGTCGGCCACCATCACAACGTCATAGCCCTGATCGCGGAAATATTCGGCCAGAGTGATGCCGACGTAGACCGACGCCTCGCGCGCCACCACCGGCATGTTGGAGGTGTTGGCCACCAGCAGGGTGCGCTCCATCAGCGGGCGGCCGGTGTGCGGATCCTTCAGTTCGGGCATGAATTCGAGCACGTCGGTGAGTTCGTTGCCGCGCTCGCCGCAACCGACGTAGATGACAATCTCGGCGTTGCACCAGCGCGCGATCTGCTGCTGCAGCATGGTCTTGCCGGCACCGAACGGTCCGGGAATCGCCGCCTTGCCGCCTTTCAGCAGCGGATAAAAGGTGTCGAGGATGCGCTGTCCGGTGATCAGCGGCGCCACCGCATGGTCGCGTTGCCTGAACGGACGCGGCGTGCGCACCGGCCAGCGATGGAACAGGTGAAGTTTCTCGATGCTACCGTCGGCCAGCTTCACCCGGCCGATCGCCTCTTCAAGCGTGTAGTCGCCTTCCGGCGCCAGTTCCAGCAAATCCCCCTGCAACAGCGGCGGAGTGAGGATGCGGTGCAGGATGGATTCGGTTTCCTGCACCGTTCCCAGCACGGAGCCGCCAGCGAGCCGGCTACCGGGATGAAGCGAGCGATCGGGAACGAAATGCCAGGCCTTGTCGCGCGGCAGCGAGGGCACGGCGACGCCGCGCGCGATGCGATCGCCGCTCTGCTCCCATACTGCCTGCAAAGGACGCTGGACACCATCGAAAATGGCGCCCAGCAGACCCGGACCGAGCTCCACCGAAAGCGGCCAGCCCAGACCTTCCGCCACCTCGCCCGGCCGCAGGCCGGCCGTGTCCTCGTACAGTTGCGCCAGCGCGGTGTCGCCGTCAC
>JBGSTQ010000337.1:0-2802 GCA_041736375.1 Thiobacillaceae bacterium | reverse complement strand
GCGCCCACCGCGGATATCTGCACGCCCTGCCAGGCGCTCAGCAGTGCGGCCGCAGCCGAGCCGCCGAGCATGGCGACGATCATGTACGGCCACTTTGGAAAATACTGCTTCACCACAATGCCCAGCAGCAGCGTCAGCACGCTCACCGCAACCACGCCGGGCTGCACCTGCTCAAACTGGCTGACCAGCATGCCCCAGGTGTCGCTGAACGATGTCCCGCGCGGAATCTCCAGGCCGAAGAAATGCTTCACCTGGTTGGTCGCGATCAGGATCGCCGCGCCGGCGGTGAACCCGGTCACCACCGAATGCGAGATGAAGTTGACCAGCGTCCCCATGCGCGCCAGCCCCATCACCAGCTGGATCACCCCCACCAGAAAGGTCAGCGTCAGCGCCAGGCTGACGTACTGCGCGGTGCCCGGCTCGGCATGCGGCGACAGCACCGAGAACAGCACGATCGAGGCGGCGGTGGTCGGTCCCGACACCAGATGCCACGAGGAGCCGAACAGCGCCGCGATGATGGCTGGGATCATGCCGGCATACAGCCCATATTCCGGTGGCATGCCGGCGATGGTGGCGAACGCCACCCCCTGTGGCAGCGCCACCAGCGCGCCGGTCAGTCCGGCGACCGCATCATCGCGCAGGCTTCGCTTGTTGACGCGATCGCGCCAACGCAGGAAAGGCAGGAGGCGTGCCCAGTCGTGGCGGAGAGGTGGGACGCCGAGGCGGGCGAGAAGGGTGGCCATCGCTGAAAAGTTCCGATCTGTGATGTTGATCAGATCGTAGCGATGATGGCGTTAACTCATGGTTAAGCGAGTGGGAAGGCGCGGTTAATTCGGCAGCGGGCGACGGGCTCGAATCGATACCAAGGCGGAAGTTTTTCTCTCGGAGTTTATGTCTGCCAGTGCTACCGAAGATGGACGTTACAGGATGGATTCTTCGGCTCCACCGGCATCGGCTACGTCAAGCCATGATTGATCTTCTCTTGGAAAAACCCGGAATCAAGGAGCGGGAAGACGGCAGAAATGTGCCGTGTTTCAAGGCCCTATTGACTGTCCGTGGCCAGAAAATCCGGTTCCCTACTCACGCGGCTTGGGGAAACTCGCCGCCGACCAGAAACAGACCCACTTCGAAGCCATGAACCGTCCGGTTGTGTCCGGCGCTGAACTTGGCGTGGGTGCCGGTCAGTTCGCACAGCCATGACTCCGTGGAGGCCGGCTCGTTGCGTGGCAGGGCATCAGGGGTGAACAAGGCGACATTCACTCCGCCCTCGGGATCGCGCGCGGAGGTGAACTCGAATGCCTCGATGCCAGCCTGCCGCAGCTTCGAACCCAATTCCTGCGTGGCGGCATAGTCGGAAGGATGGGTGAGCAGTTTCTTGTGCGCTGCAAAGGGCGGCGCATGAAGCTGCAGGCCTCGCTCAGTCCGGTATTCCGCTTCGATCATCGTGTGCTGGGTGACCAGCTTGTCCTCAGGCGGAATCGTCATTCCCAGCCAGAAGACGAAGCGGTAATAGGCCGCCTCGGCCAGCACGGTATTCAAGCCCAGCGAGCCGTAGAACAAGCTCGGCTCGATACGCGACCCGAAGCGCGAGCCATGCTTCAGGGGAGGATAGCGGAAGGGGGTGGCGAGCAGGTAATGAAGCCTTTCCGTCCCTTCACGCCGGGGCGGCTTGGTGGCTTCCAGCAGATCCTCCAGCACGGCCTGGCGCTCAAGCGAGGTGACCAACTGGGTGGTGGCGACCTCTTCCTGACTCTCGACCAGGCGGAGCAAGCGGCCGGTAATAAGGCCTGCCGTTGCCCCTGCAAGGCAGGCATCCCAGTCGGCCACTTACAGCTTGCCCCGCATCGCGTCCAGATACTCGAGAACGCTGACAAGGCCCTGCACGGTCTTGACCTGTTCTGCAGGAACGCCGCCAGTGTGGCGGTTTTCCGTGTTCATCCAGTGGCGCATTTCCTTCTGGCCGCCGCCTACCAATACATAGAGCGCGCGGTAGCAGCGAATGAACAGCAGCGCGAGTTCGCCTGCCTTGCTGTCGGGATCGATCCGGCCCCGGCTGACCGCCGTGCGGTCCTTGCCGATGATCTCCCCAAGGTCGGCCTGGCTCATGCCGAGGAATTTGCCGGCATTGCCGAACGCCTCGGACAGCACGCTGGCCTTGTCTGCAGCATTGGCGAGTGCGAGATCCATGGTTTTCTTTGCTGGGTGAAGGATGTTGTATAAGCACAATATAGCCTATTATGTGTAATATGCACAATAAACTCAGTAGACAGATTGGCGTGCCAAAACCGGCCTAATTCAGAGACCGTTTCCTGACTAAAGATGGACATCTACGGAGAGCCTGCCTTTAAGTCTGCTTCGGGCCGAAATCTGCCTGATTCCTTACCGCGCAAACACAACCGTCACCGTAGTGCCCTGCTTCTCCCCGCTTTCCAGCCGCACCTGCCAGCCGTAACGGTCGCAAATCTGCTTGACCAGGGACAGCCCAATGCCCGCGCCGGTGCTCGCCATGTCGCGGAAGTGGCGCAGGAAGGCCTGGTCGATGGCGTCGGCGGGGATGCCGCGGCCGGTGTCGGAAATGACCAGGCTGCGGCTGTCCTGGTGGACGGTGACGCTGCCGGCGTCGGTATAGGAGAAGGCGTTACGCACCAGGTTGCTGACCAGGATGTCGACCAGCCCGCAATCGGCGGCGACGACGAGGGCGGGGTCGGTCTGCACGTCCACGGCAACCGGTTTGCTCGCCAGGAGGTGGCGCTGCTTTTCCACCGCCTCTTCGACCACGGCGGCGACCTGGCAGCCATGGCC
>JBGSTQ010000117.1:0-3598 GCA_041736375.1 Thiobacillaceae bacterium | reverse complement strand
GATGAACCGGTCGAACAGGGGCGCCACGTCGTGCGGACCGGGCGAAGCCTCCGGGTGCCCCTGGAACGAAAACGCGGGCGCGTCGCTCAATTCAATGCCCTGGTTGCTGCCATCGAACAGCGAGCGGTGGGTCACGCGCACGTTGGCCGGCAGCGTGGACTCGTCGACCGCGAAACCGTGGTTCTGGCTGGTGATGCAGACGCGGCCGGAGTCCAGGTCCTTCACCGGGTGGTTGGCACCGTGATGGCCGAACTTCATCTTGAAGGTCTTCGCTCCCGAGGCCAGCGCCAGGATCTGATGGCCCAGGCAGATGCCGAAGGTGGGCAACCCGCCGTCCACCAGCTGCCGCGTGGCCCGGATGGCGTGTTTCTCTCCAACGGCCCCGGCGACCCGGAGCCGTGTGATTACGCGATCCGGGCGATCGGCGACCTGGTGGCGGCGAAGATCCCGACCTTCGGCATCTGCCTCGGCCATCAGCTGCTGGCGCTCGCCTCCGGCGCCAAGACGGTAAAGATGAAGTTCGGCCACCACGGCGCCAACCACCCGGTCAAGGATCTCGACAGCGGACGCGTCGCCATCACCAGCCAGAACCACGGTTTTGCGGTGGATGCGGCGACGCTGCCGGCCAACCTGCGCACCACCCACGTTTCGCTGTTCGACGGCTCGCTGCAGGGCATCGCCCGCACCGATGCCCCGGCGTTCAGCTTCCAGGGCCACCCCGAAGCCAGCCCCGGCCCGCACGACGTGGCCTATCTGTTCGACCGATTCATCCAGCTGATGGCCGACCATGCCCAAGCGCACTGATATTCACAGCATCCTCATCATCGGCGCCGGCCCCATCGTCATTGGCCAGGCCTGCGAGTTCGACTATTCCGGCGCACAGGCGTGCAAGGCGCTGCGCGAGGAGGGCTACCGCGTCATCCTCGTCAACAGCAACCCGGCGACGATCATGACCGACCCCGGCATGGCCGACGCGACCTATATCGAGCCGATCACCTGGCAGGTGGTGGAAAAGATCATCGAGAGGGAGCGCCCCGACGCACTTTTGCCGACCATGGGTGGCCAGACCGCGCTCAACTGCGCGCTCGATCTCGCCAAGCACGGCGTGCTGGAAAAATACGCCGTCGAGATGATCGGCGCCTCCAAGGAAGCCATCGACAAGGCCGAGGACCGCGAGAAGTTCAAGGCGGCGATGACCAAGCTGGGACTGGGTTCGGCGCGCTCGTCGATCGCCCACAGCATGGAAGAGGCGCTGCAGGTGCAGGCGGCGCTCGGATTCCCGACCATCATCCGGCCGTCGTTCACCATGGGTGGATCGGGCGGTGGCATCGCCTACAACAAGGATGAATTTCTCGCCATCTGCGAGCGCGGGCTGGAAGCCTCGCCGACCCACGAACTGCTGATCGAGGAGTCGCTGCTCGGCTGGAAAGAGTACGAGATGGAGGTGGTGCGCGACCGCAAGGACAACTGCATCATCGTCTGCTCGATCGAGAACTTCGACCCGATGGGCGTGCATACCGGCGACTCGATCACCGTGGCGCCGGCGCAGACGCTGACCGACAAGGAATACCAGATCATGCGCAACGCCTCGCTGGCGGTGCTGCGCGAGATAGGCGTCGACACCGGCGGCTCCAACGTGCAGTTCGCCATCAACCCGGCCGACGGCCGCATGGTGGTGATCGAGATGAATCCGCGCGTGTCGCGTTCCTCGGCACTGGCATCCAAGGCGACCGGCTTTCCGATCGCCAAGGTGGCGGCCAAGCTCGCCATCGGCTACACCCTCGACGAGCTGCAGAACGACATCACCGGCGGCGCTACCCCGGCCTCGTTCGAGCCGTCGATCGACTATGTCGTCACCAAGGTTCCGCGTTTCGCCTTCGAAAAATTCCCCCAGGCCGACGACCGCCTGACCACTCAGATGAAATCGGTGGGCGAGGTGATGGCGATGGGCCGCACCTTCCAGGAATCGCTGCAGAAAGCCCTGCGCGGGCTGGAGGTCGGCGCCGACGGACTCGACCCGCGGACCAGCGACGACGACGAGATCGAGGCCGAGCTGATGTCGCCCGGACCCGAGCGCATCTGGTTCGTCGGCGATGCCTTCCGTGTCGGCATGAGCCTGGAAGAAGTCCACGCCATCTCGAAAATCGACCCGTGGTTCCTCGACCAGATTCTCGGCCTGATCGAGATGGAACGTGAACTGGCCGGCCGCATCCTCGAGCATGTGACGGCCGAGCAGATGCGCCAGCTCAAGCGCGCCGGCTTTTCCGATCGCCGGCTCGCCACCCTGCTCGGCACCGACCAGCATGCGGTGCGCGCGCGCCGCAACGAGCTCGGCATCCACCCGGTCTACAAGCGCGTCGATACCTGTGCCGCCGAGTTCGCCACGCAGACCGCCTACATGTATTCGACCTATGAGGAAGAATGCGAGGCGCGGCCGAGCAACGCGAAAAAGATCATGGTGCTGGGCGGCGGGCCCAACCGCATCGGCCAGGGCATCGAGTTCGACTACTGCTGCGTTCACGCGGCGCTGGCGTTGCGCGAGAACGGCTTCGAGACCATCATGGTCAACTGCAACCCGGAGACCGTGTCGACCGACTACGATACCTCCGACCGCCTGTATTTCGAGCCGCTGACCCTGGAAGATGTGCTCGAGATCGTGCGCATCGAGAAGCCCTGGGGCGTGATCGTGCAGTATGGCGGACAGACCCCGCTGAAGCTGGCGCGCGACCTCGAAGCCAATGGCGTGCCCATCATCGGTACCAGCCCTGACATGATCGACGCCGCCGAGGACCGCGAGCGCTTCCAGTTGATGCTGCACGACCTCGGTCTCAAGCAGCCGCCCAACCGCACCGCGCGCAACCCCGACAGCGCCATCCGCATGGCCGAGGAAATCGGCTATCCGCTGGTAGTGCGGCCGAGCTACGTGCTGGGCGGACGGGCGATGGAAATCGTCCGCGAGGAAGCCGACCTGCGGCGCTACATGACCGAGGCGGTGAAGGTGTCGAACGATTCGCCGGTGCTGCTCGACCGCTTTCTCAACGACGCCATCGAAGTGGATGTGGACGCGCTGTCCGACGGCGAGCAGGTGGTGATCGGCGGCATCATGCAGCACATCGAGCAGGCCGGTGTGCACTCCGGCGATTCGGCCTGTTCGCTGCCGCCCTACAGCCTGTCGGACGAGGTGCAGGACGAACTGCGCCGGCAGACGGTGGCCATGGCGAAGGCGCTCAAGGTCGTCGGCCTGATGAACGTGCAGTTCGCGATCCAGGGCGACACGGTTTTCGTGCTGGAAGTGAACCCGCGCGCCTCGCGCACCGTGCCTTATGTATCCAAGGCCATCGGCACGCCGCTGGCGAAGATCGCGGCGCGGGCAATGGCAGGCATCACGCTTGCGTCGCAGGGCTTCGAGAAGGAAATCGTGCCGCCGTATTTCTCGGTCAAGGAAGCGGTTTTCCCGTTCAGCAAGTTTCCCGGCGTCGATACCATCCTCGGCCCCGAGATGAAATCCACCGGCGAGGTCATGGGGGTCGGCGCGACCTTTGGCGAAGCCTTCGTCAAGTCGCAGCTGGCGGCAAGCTCGGGCCTGCCGAAGCCGGGC
>JBGSTQ010000102.1:0-16863 GCA_041736375.1 Thiobacillaceae bacterium | reverse complement strand
ACAGCGGCCCAGCGTCCAGGCGTAGCCGGCGAATTCCTGACCGAGCGTGGTCGGTACGGCATCCTGCAAGTGGGTGCGGCCGGATTTCACCGTGTCTTTTTCGCGCTCGGCCAGGCGCGTGAACTCGGCGGCCATGGCGTGCACCGCGGCGACCAGGCGCGGCAGCTTGGCCAGCACCGCCAGGCGGATCGCCGTGGGAATGGTGTCGTTGGTCGATTGCCCCATGTTGACGTCGTCGTTGGGGTTGACCGGCTGGTACGCGCCTTTCTCGCCACCCAGTGCGACATTGGCGAGGTTGGCGATGACTTCGTTGCTGTTCATGTTGTGGCTGGTGCCGGCGCCGGCCTGGAAGCGGTCGACGACGAATTCGTTGCCAAACTCGCCGGCGAGAATTTTTTCGCAGGCCGCCACGATGGCGTCGCGCTTCTGCTCGGAAAGCCAGCCCGGCTGGCAGTTGGCGCGCGCCGCGGCGAGCTTGATCCGCACGTGCGCTAGTACGAAATCCTTATCCGGGCGGCGGCCTGAAATGGGAAAATTCGCCACCGCACGAGCGGTTTGTGCGCCGTACCAGGCGTTTGCGGGAACCTCGACTTCGCCCAGCGAGTCTTTCTCGATACGAATTTCATTCATGATGGGAAGACCAATGCAAAAAATTGAACAAGTGCTGTCCCGCCGATTTTATCTGATGTGGGTCACCGGACTGATGCTGGCGCTAATGGCAATGTCTGCCCAGGCAGCGGGGTTCAGCGTGACGGACACGACAGGGAAGAAGCACTCGCTCGCCGGTTATAAGGGCAAGTGGGTTCTGGTAAATTACTGGGCGACCTGGTGTCCGCCTTGCCTGGAGGAAATTCCCGATTTGATCGCGCTGCACGAAAACAAGAAAAACAATCTGGTGGTGATCGGCGTCGCATTGGATTTTCGCGGCGCCAAGCAGGTGATGGATTTTGCCGAAAGCATGCTGATCACTTATCCCATCGTGCTGGGCTCGTCCGAAGTGGTCAACCAGATCGCCCCGGTGCAGGGATTGCCGACAACCTATCTGTTCAACCCGGAAGGCAAGATGGTGGCCCAGCAGGTGGGGGCGGTTACCCGCCAGTCGGTGGAAAATTACATAGCCGGCAAATCTGAAAGCAATAGGAAATAAGAGGAATGATCATGCGTCAGTTGCTTGTTGCCCTGCTGTTCCTGTTCGCCGCCCCATCCTGGGCGGAGACGCGTGACCCGATGACCCATTTCTTCCAGCCCAAGTTCGGGGATTTGCAGGCCGAACTGGATGTCGCGAGAAACCAGGGCAAGAAGGGCATATTCCTGTTTTTCGAGATGGACGATTGTCCGTGGTGTCAACGCATGAAAGCCACCATCCTCAACCAGTCCGACGTTCAGGATGCCTACCGTGAAAAATTTCTGCTTTATCCGATAGACGTCAACGGCGATACCGAACTCACCGATTTCCAGGGCAAGGCCACGACCGAAAAGGCGTTTGCTTTTGGCCTGCGGGTGCGCGCGACGCCAGTGATGATTTTCTTTGATGTCGAGGGCAAGCCTCTGGCGCGCCACACCGGCCCGGTCAAGGACAAGGCCGAGTTTTTGCTGCTTGCGCGCTATGTCACCGAGGGGGCCTACGCAACCGAGCCCTTTGTCAAATACAAGCAAGGCAAATGAAGCACGCCGCGTGGAGCATGGTGCTGGCCTGTGCGCTGTCCAATTTGGCATTGGCCGAACGCCTGACTCTGGATGAGGCCCTGGCATCGGTGGCGTCCGCCCACCCCGATCGGCGAATAGCCGAGAGTGATCTCGCGCTGTCGCGCGCCGACCGCGACCAGGCAGCCAGCCGTCAGGATTTCAGCCTGTTTCTGGACGGCGCCCTGCGAACGGGGCTTCGACCCAGCGAGAGTCCTGTCTATCCTGGCGAGTGGCAAGCGGACAACATCGGCCGCATCGTCGCGCGCAAATCCTTGCTGGATTTCGGGCGAACCGGCGAGGCCATCGCCGCGGCCGATAAGGAAATCGTGGCGCGCCAGGCTGAGCTCCTGAATGTCGAGAGCCTGCGCCGCCTAGACATCATGGCGCGTTTCTTCGATGTCCTGCTGGCCGATCAGCAGTACGTTGTGGACAACGAATTCATGACAGTGGCCTATCTCGACTGGGACAAGGCCCGTGAGCGATTCGAGCTGGGAATCGGCAACCGTCCTGAAATGTTGCAGCTGGAAGCGCTTTACCAGGATTGGCGTGAACGCCGCAATGCCAGTCAGATGCGCATGCGCAACACCCGGCAAAAACTTGCGAGCGCCATGCTTCGTCCCGAGAAACTGCCAGGCGAACTGGCCGAACCCGCCCTCAATGAGAACGCGCGGCCGGTGCCTGAATACGATTCCCTGCTGGCCTGGGTGATGGACAGAAACCCGCGACTGCAGGTTTTGCAGGCACAATCCGCGGCAGCTGATTCGCGGCTGGCAGCGATCCGTTCCGAGAATAACCCGGTGCTCGATGTCGAGGTCATCGGTGCGGGGTACAGCCGTGAATCCACCACCCGCGACGACCTGAGTATCGGGCTGGTGTTCAATATTCCTCTTTACCAGGGCGGGCGTGTCGATTCGCGCATGGCGCGCGAGTTCGCGCTGAAGGAACGACGCGCCGCCGAGCTGGATAAGCTCAAACTCGATCTTGCGGACATGCTTTTCGCTACCCTGCAGGAAATCGATTGGCTGCGCAGCAGCGGGCGTCCCGCGGCTGGCAAGCAGGTCGAGTATCGCGACTGGGCACTGGAGCGGGCGCGAGCCGAATACGAGCTGGAACTGAAAACCAATCTGGGGACCAGCATGGCGGAAACCCAGGCGGCGCTGCTGCGCCGCAAGCAGGTCGAATACCGTCTGGCGCTGGCGCTGGCCAAGCTGGAAGCCATGGCTGGAGGATCGCTTCCGGCCGTCGAGGGACCCAAGCAATGAGGCACGAAATGATCAAATTATCCTTGGCCGGACTGTTTGCACTGGCCTCATTACCCCTTCAGGCAGCCGATGTGGAACTCACCACCCGAGTTTCGGGCGTGGTGGAGGAGGTGCTGGTGAGCGAGGGGCAGTCGGTCAAAAAAGGAGCGGTTCTATTGCGCCTCAACACGCTGATCCTGCGTGCGCGTCTCGATGAGGCAACTGCGGATGAAGACCGCGCCAAGGCGGACGAGGCGGACGCCAAGCGCGAACTGGAACGGGCGCAGGATCTCTACAACCGCACCGTTTCGTCCACCACCGAACTCGACTCGGCTTCGTTACGTTATGCCCGCGCGCAGGCGGCCCTGGCCGGTGCCGGCGCGCGGCGGGTGATCGCACAGAAGAACTTGTCCGACGCCGAACTCAAGGCGCCGTTTGACGGTACCGTCAAATCGGTTCCTGCTGCGCCCGGCGTGGTGGTGGCGGCGGAATGCCAGCCCAGAACCCTGGTGGTGATGAAACGCTAAGCCGGCAACGGCGTCAGCTGCGCGGCTGCACGTAGGTGCTGTCGGCGGATTTGGTGCTGGGGGTGTAATCCCAGTGGCGCTTCCAGGCGCCGACCACCAGGTTGGGGTATTCGGCGCGCCCGAGGCTGCCGTTGTAACGGCCGAGCGCACGGAACAGGTCGCCGCGCTCGATATCGATGTAATGGCGAAGAATCAGCGCGCCGTAGCGAAGATTGGTGCGCAACTGAAAGAGGTTATGGTCGGGGTTGCCGATCGTCTTGACCCAGAACGGCATGACCTGGGTGTAGCCGCGCGCACCCACCGGCGATACCGCATATTTGCGGAACCGGCTCTCGACGTGAATCAGTCCCAGCATCAACTGCGGGTCGACCCCGGCGCGCGAGGCCTCCCAATGCAGGGTGGTCAGAAACTCCATCCGCTCGGCCTCGTTGGGTATCCATTTCGTCAACCGGCGTGACATTTCCTTGAGCCAGGCCTGCTCGTCCGCATTATTGCGAAAGGCGGTGCGGGTAACCGCGGTATCCGCCAGCCCACGCTGCAGGGACGCACGGGCATTGGCCGACATCGCCTCCTCGCGCTGAGCCCCAGCGTGTACACCGCTCCCGATCAGGAGCGAGGTCGTCAGCAATCCGATGTGCAGCGTTTTTTTCATGCTAGTTTTTCAGCAGACTCGTCAAAAAATCCGTTGCGTCGGCCAGCGCGATCTTCTGTGCCTCGCCCCCGTGGCGGAGCTGGTATTCGATCACGCCGTCCTTCAGGCCACGATCGCCGATGGTAACGCGATGCGGGATTCCGATCAGTTCCGCGTCGGCGAACATCACGCCGGGACGCTCGTCACGATCATCCAGCAGAACATCGAATCCTGCGGCAATCAATTCACTATACAAACTATCGGCGGCTTGTCTAACCATCTCGCTCTTGGCGTAACCAATCGCCACAATGTCTAGCAAGAAAGGTGCCATCGCCGTCGGCCAGAGGATGCCCTTTTCGTCATGGTTCTGTTCGATCGCCGCGGCGACGATGCGCGACACACCGATGCCGTAGCAGCCCATTTCGAGTGCCTGTGCCTTTCCCGACTCGTCCAGGAAGGTCGCGTTCATCGCCTGCGAATACTTGCTGCCGAGCTGGAACACGTGGCCAACCTCGATGCCGCGGCAAAGTTGCAGCACCCCTTTGCCATCCGGGCTGGGGTCGCCCGGGATGACATTCCGTATATCGGCCACAACATCGGGTTCCTGCAGGTCGCGGCCGAAATTGACCCCGGCGAGGTGGAATTTGGGCTTGTTGGCGCCGCAGACGAAGTCGCTCATCGCGGCGACCGTGCGGTCGGCGACGAGCCTGATTTTGGCGCGATCGATGCCTACAGGTCCGAGGAAGCCGGGCGGGGAGTCGAAGGCGGCGCGGATCTCGGCTTCGTTCGCCAGGCGGAAGTCCGCCATGCCCTCGAGCTTGCCGAGCTTCACTTCGTTGAGCATGTGGTCGCCTCGCAGCAGCAGGGCAACCATCTGTTCGCCAACGCCGCTATTGACCATCATGGCGACGAGCTTCACGGTACGGGCCAGCGGGATGTCGAGCAGGGCGGCGACGTCCTCGCAGGTGGTCTGCTTGGGGGTGTCCACCTCGCGCAGGGATTCCTGCGGCGCGGCGCGCGGCGTTGCCGGAGCGAGCGCCTCGGCCAGTTCGACGTTGGCGGCGTAGCCGGAATCCGGGCAGTAGGCGATCAGGTCTTCGCCGGAGTCGGCGAGGACGTGGAATTCGTGCGAGCCTGAGCCGCCGATGGCGCCAGTGTCGGCCGCCACAGCGCGGAAGGTCAGGCCGAGGCGGGTAAAGACGCGCGTGTAGGCGTCGTACATGGTCTGGTAGGTGGTGACCAGGCTGTCGCGATTGGCGTGGAAGGAATAGGCGTCCTTCATCAGGAACTCGCGCGCGCGCATGACGCCGAAGCGCGGGCGTATTTCGTCGCGGAACTTCATCTGGATCTGGTAGAAATTCAGCGGCAGCTGGCGGTAGCTCTTGATTTCGCGGCGTGCGACGTCGGTGATGACTTCCTCGTGGGTAGGGCCGAAGCAGAAATCGCGTTGATGGCGGTCCTTGATTTTCAGCATCTGCGGGCCGAACACCGCCCAGCGCCCGGTTTCCTCCCACAACTCGGCGGGCTGCACCGCGGGCATCAAAAGCTCGATCGCTCCGGCCCGGTTCATCTCTTCGCGCACCACGGTCTCGACCCGGCGCAGCACCCGCAGACCCAGCGGCATCCAGGTATACAAGCCCGAGCCGAGACGCTTGATGAGACCGGCGCGCAGCATCAGCTTGTGGCTGACCAGTTCGGCTTCGGACGGGGCTTCCTTGGTGGTGGAGAGAAAAAACTGGGAGGCGCGCATGGTGGCAATGAGGACGGCAGAATGATCGAGGGCGGCATTTTACCGTGCAGACGTGTAATCTTCTGCGCTTGTTTTTGCAGGGATAGGGCGATGGAGGCTGGATGCGCTTGAGGTTTGGAAAAGGTAAGACGGCTGACGATGAACTCGAGGTGACCGAGGAGCGCGGTTTGCGCACCCTCCACCTTGGCAGCTGTGCAATCCAGAGCGCGATGCGGGTGTCGCGGCCCTGGGATCTGGAACTGGCCTACACCCGAGCCATGATGGGCTGTCTGATGTTCAACGACTCGCCCGAGGATGTGCTGATGATCGGGCTGGGAGGCGGTTCGCTCGCCAAATTCATTCGCAAGCAATCCCCGGCGACGCACATCACCGCGGTGGAAATCGATCCACGGGTGATCGCCGCTGCGCGCACCCATTTCGAACTGCCGCCGGACGACGAGACCCTCAGGGTGATCGAGGCCGACGGTGCGCTTTATGTGCGGCAGCATCCCGCCAGCGCCGATGTGATCCTGCTCGACGGTTTTGACGCCGGCAACCAGGTCGCGGCGTTGGCGACCGAGACCTTCTATGCGGCCTGCCGCCGCGCGCTCAAGCCTGGTGGGGTGCTGGTGGTGAACCTGTGGGGGCGGGACAGCGTGTTTGCCGAGTACTTTTCGCGTTTGTTGCGTGCGTTCGATGGCGAAGTCGGCTGGATCGCCGTGCAGCGCAAGACCAATGTCATCGTTTTTGCCTTCAACGAGCGCGGCGCGGCGCGGCGCCTTGACGCGGTGCGCCCTCATTTGGCTGAGCTGTCCAAGCGCTACGGCCTCGATTTCCGTAGTTTTGCGCGCGATTTCCAGTGGGCGGAGGAGATCGCGCCGCTGCTTGACTAGCACCCCGTGCCGGCATTCGATGCCGGACTTAAAAAGTCAATTAAAACAAGGCCTAGCAAAGCAAACCCGATCGCTGTCCGAGTTGCAATTTTTGCTGGGTGTGAAAGAATACAATCAGTCAAATTTTTAATGGTGGCGGCCATGATCGACCGAGAAGGGTACCGCCCGAACGTAGGCATTATTTTGTGCAACGCGGTTAACCAGGTTTTCTGGGGCAAGCGCGTCAATCAGCACGCCTGGCAGTTTCCCCAGGGTGGCATTAATGCTGGGGAGACGCCGGAACGGGCCATGTTCCGGGAACTTGAAGAAGAGATAGGCTTGAAGCCCCAGCACGTGCGGGTGCTGGGACGTACGCGGGAGTGGTTGCGCTATGACGTTCCGGCGCACTGGACGCGTCGCGACAATCGCGGAATTTACCGCGGTCAGAAGCAGATATGGTTCCTGCTGCGCCTGACGGGCCGGGATTGCGATGTCTGCCTGCGGGCGAGCAGCCATCCCGAGTTCGATGCGTGGCGCTGGAGCGATTACTGGATTGCCCAGGAGTCCGTGGTGGAGTTCAAGCGTGAGGTGTATCGGATGGCTCTGGCGGAACTCGAGCGTTATCTGCAGAAGGACGTCCGATATCTGCGGCAGCGTCCATCGCGGCCGCACGTCAATCCGGCGACCCCGCTGGAAATTCAGTTCAAGCCCTGAAACGGCGGAATGAGGTTGGACACCCGATGAAAATACGTGTCTATACCTCGTCCGATGTTGTCGCGACGGGCTGTTCGCCGGGTAAGCCGCTCTGGCAGCTTGCTCCGACGCGCGACAGCGATGGCCGCATGCTGACTGACTTCATGATGCTGATTCCGCGCCTGAAGGACAAGCCTGTAATCGAGATCGAGCGAACGTCCGGCCACATCCATTCGATCCTGTCGCGGCACCGCGATGTGGTGTTCGCCGATCTCAACCTGAAACTGAATCTGCTTTGGGTTTCGCTGCGTCCAAGGCAGGGTGCCATTGCCGAAATTTGCGCAGCGATCCGCATCTGGGTGCCCGAGGCCATGCTCGTTGCACATCATGCGGAACCACGATGAGAGAAAACATGAAAGCAAATCGCTTGGGAAAATGCCTGTTGACGGCCCTGGCCGTGCTTTTCGTCAGCCCCGCCTTGGCTGATGAACCCGCTCAGGCGGCGACAGCGTCGGCCAGCCCTGAATCCGGCTTGCCGGCAGCAGTGGCAACGCCCGTCCCCCCGACTGCCGTCAAAGTTCCTGGGATGCCGAGTTATCCGGTCTGGCCGGGCGGCGCCTATCCAGTGATGAGGCCGCCCCTGCAGCCGACGCCTTATTTTGTTCCCTATTACCCGGGACGAGCCGGCGGATTTTTCATCCCTGCCACGATGCCGATGATGATGCCAGGCATGCCTGCGCCCCGGACCTGGGTGCCCGTCATCGTGATCCCCGCGGCTGTGGCGCCGGGCATGACCGGCTCGAGCGTGGATTATGGTCCGGTCGCTGACACGCCGGTGGTCGAGTTGCCTTTGCCGGAAGCGCCTGGCACAGAACCACAGGGGGAGCCGGAGCCCTCATCGACGACGTCCGAGCCTAAGAGCGAGTCAGGCGCGTCGGTCAATCGCGAACCCCAGCCCGTGGCAGCGATTCAGCCCGTCATGGCGCAACCCCCGGCCGAGGCGGTCCAGGTCGATTCCGCGGTAGCGCTGCCTGCGTCCGAGGCTGTCGCATGGCCGGAGCCCAAGGTGGATTACGGTCCGGTCGCGGCCACCCCGGTGGTGGACCTGGCGGCGCTGGAAAAACAGCTCTCCGACCCGCCAATTCGAACCACCACGCGGACCAGATCGCGCGCAACACCGACTGCCTCGGCGGCACCGGTTGCCAAGAAAAAAAGGATCTGCTGGGAAAATGGCATTGTTGCACCCTGCCGATAAGCAATTTCAGGCTCGCTGATTCCCCTGCAATTAGTGTGGAATCCCGCGTCTTTTCTGCATTTCCAACGCACATATTGCTGCAGAATTCGCTAGAATCGCGTTCCTCACCAAATTTTGTACCGGAGAAAAAATGGCCGTATCTGAACTTCAGGTGCAGACAGCACTAAAAGAGTTGGTCGACCCCAACACGCAGAAGGATTACGTCTCGACCAAGTCGGCACGCAACATCAGGATCGACGGCGGCGCGGTCTCGGTGGACATCCTGCTCGGCTACCCCGCGCAAAGCCAGCTGGCCACGATCAAGCAGCAGGTCGAGGACAAGCTCAAGAGCATCGACGGCGTCAGCAGCGCTACGGCCAACGTCAGCTTCAAGATCGTCTCGCACAGCGTACAGCGCGGCGTCAAGCTGATTCCCGGGGTGAAGAACATCATCGCCGTCGCCTCCGGCAAGGGCGGGGTGGGCAAGTCGACCACCGCGGTCAATCTGGCGCTGGCGCTGGCCGCCGAGGGCGCGCGCGTCGGCATGCTGGATGCCGATATCTACGGCCCCTCGCAGCCGACCATGCTCGGCATTACCGATCGCCCCGAATCCAGCGATGGCAAAAATCTCGACCCGCTGATCGGCCACGGCATCCAGGCGATGTCGATCGGGTTCCTCATCGACGTCGAAACGCCCATGGTCTGGCGTGGCCCGATGGTGACGCAGGCACTCGAGCAACTGCTGAACAACACCAACTGGACCGATCTCGACTACCTGGTCGTCGACCTCCCGCCCGGCACCGGCGACATCCAGCTGACCCTGGCGCAGCGTGTGCCGGTGACGGGCGCGGTGATCGTCACCACACCGCAGGACATCGCCCTGATCGATGCACGCAAGGGCCTGAAGATGTTCGAGAAGGTCGGCATTCCCATCATCGGCGTGGTCGAAAACATGAGCCTGCACATCTGCTCGAAGTGCGGCCATGAGGAGCGCATCTTCGGCGAGGGTGGCGGCGAGCGGATGTGCAAGGACTATAGTGTCGAATTCCTCGGCGCCCTGCCGCTCGACAGCAGCATTCGCGCCGATACCGATTCCGGCAGGCCGTCGGTGGTGTCTGATCCGGAGGGCCGTGTGACCGAAATCTACAAACGGATCGCCCGCCGGGTCGCGGTGAAGATCGGCGAAACTGCGGTGGATCACTCCACCAAGTTCCCCAACATCGTCATTTCCAACACCTGATGGAGTTTGAAGGGGTCGGGATTGAGGGCATAATCGATCTCAGTCCGCTTTGCTCAACCCCTGACCCCTGACATGTCTATCAAATCCGACAAGTGGATCCGCCGAATGGCGATGGAACACGGCATGATCGAGCCGTTCGAGCCGGGTCAGGTCAAACAGGCCAACGGCCGGGCCATCGTGTCCTACGGTACTTCGAGCTATGGCTACGATGTGCGCTGTGCCAGCGAATTCAAGCTGTTCACCGATATCAACACCACGATCGTCGACCCCAAGGCGTTCGATCCGAACTCCTTCGTCGAAGTAAGGGGCGACTCCTGCATCATTCCGCCCAATTCCTTCGCGCTGGCGCGCACGGTGGAATACTTCCGCATTCCGCGCAGCGTGCTGACCATCTGCCTCGGCAAGAGCACCTACGCCCGCTGCGGCATCATCGTCAACGTCACGCCGCTGGAACCGGAGTGGGAGGGTCACGTGACGCTGGAGTTCTCGAATACCACCCCCTTGCCCGCGCGGATCTATGCCAACGAAGGCGTGGCGCAAATGCTGTTCCTCGAATCCGACGAAGTGTGCGAAACCTCCTACCGCGATCGCGGTGGCAAGTATCAGGGCCAGGTCGGCGTCACCTTGCCGAAAATTTAATCCCCGGGACACCGGGGATTCGTATAATCCGCTTTTTTTAATCCGCCCATTCCTACGGCTTCCCTCTGGAGCAGGCCATGCGCTTCCGTTTTCCCGTTGTCATCATTGATGAAGATTTCCGTTCCGAAAATGCCTCCGGACTGGGCATCCGTACGCTCGCCGAAGCGATCGAGAAGGAAGGCATGGAAGTGCTCGGGGTCACCAACTACGGTGACCTGACCTCGTTTGCCCAGCAACAGGCGCGCGCATCGGCTTTCGTCCTGTCGATCGATGACGAGGAACTGGCTGGCAGCGACGAGGATACGGGCAAGGCGCTGCAGAAGTTGCGCGCCTTCGTCGAAGAAGTGCGTTTCCGCAATGCCGAAATCCCGATTTTCCTGCATGGTGAAACACGTACCGCGCGGCATATCCCGAACGACATCCTGCGCGAGCTGAACGGCTTCATCCACATGCTGGAGGACACGCCGGAATTCCTCGCCCGCTATATCGGCCGCGAAGCACGCGCCTACCTCGAATCCCTGGTGCCGCCGTTCTTTCGCGCGCTGACCCATTACGCGGCGGACGGCTCATATTCCTGGCACTGCCCCGGCCATTCCGGCGGGGTGGCGTTCCTCAAGTCGCCGATCGGCCAGATGTTCCACCAGTTTTTCGGCGAGAACCTGCTGCGCGCCGACGTCTGCAATGCGGTGGACGAACTCGGGCAGCTGCTCGACCACACCGGCCCGGTGGGGGCGTCGGAGCGCAACGCGGCGCGCATCTTCAACTGCGACCACCTGTTCTTCGTCACCAACGGCACCTCGTCGTCCAACAAGATGGTGTGGCATGCCACCGTCGCGCCGGGCGACATCGTCGTGGTCGACCGTAACTGCCACAAGTCCATCCTGCATGCGATCATGATGTGCGGCGCAATCCCGATCTTCCTGACGCCCACGCGCAATCATTACGGCATCATCGGCCCGATTCCGCTCGACGAATTTCGCCCGGAGAACATCGAGAAGAAGATCGCCGCGCATCCGTTCGCCAAGGATGTGAAGCGCAAGCCGCGCATCCTCACCATCACCCAGTCCACCTACGACGGCATTCTCTACAACGTCGACATGATCAAGGAATTGCTCGGCGACTACATCGACACCCTGCATTTCGACGAAGCCTGGCTGCCGCACGCAACCTTCCACGATTTCTATCGCGGCATGCATGCCATCGGCCGGGACCGCCCGCGCGCCAAGGATGCGCTGGTGTTCGCCACCCAGTCCACCCACAAGCTGCTGGCCGGTCTCTCGCAGGCCTCGCAGATCCTGGTGCAGGACTCGGAGACGCGCAAGCTCGATTTCCATCGCTTCAACGAAGCCTACCTGATGCATACCTCGACCTCGCCGCAGTACGCCATCATCGCTTCGTGCGACGTGGCAGCGGCGATGATGGAACCGCCAGGCGGTCCCGCACTGGTCGAGGAGTCGATCAAGGAGGCGCTCGATTTTCGCCGCGCCATGCGCAAGGTCGACGAGGAATTTGGCGACTCCTGGTGGTTCAAGGTGTGGGGGCCGCAGAAGCTCGCCGAGGAGGACGTGGGTGACCGCGAGGACTGGATGCTCGAGGCAGGCGCGCGCTGGCACGAGTTCGGCAATATCGCGCCCGGCTTCAACATGCTCGACCCGATCAAGGCCACCGTGATCACCCCGGGGCTGGACATGGACGGCGCCTTCGCCGACTGGGGCATCCCGGCGGCGATCGTCACCAAATACCTGGCCGAACACGGCGTCATCGTCGAAAAGACCGGGCTGTATTCCTTCTTCATCATGTTCACCATCGGCATCACCAAGGGCCGATGGAACACCCTGGTGACGGCACTGCAGCAGTTCAAGGCCGATTACGACGAGAACCAGCCACTGTGGCGCGTGCTGCCCGAGTTCATCGAAAAGCATCCGCGCTACGAAAAAACCGGACTCAAGGATCTTTGCGACCAGATCCACACCATCTACAAGGCGAACGATGTGGCGCGGCTGACCACTGAAATGTACTTGTCGGAGATGGCCCCGGCGATGAAGCCGGCCGACGCCTTCGCCAAGATGGCACATCGCGAGATCGAGCGGGTCAATATCGACCAGCTCGAGGGCCGCATCACCGCCATGCTGGTGACGCCTTATCCGCCGGGCATTCCCCTGCTGATTCCGGGCGAACGCTTCAACGCCACCATCGTGCGCTACCTGCAGTTCACCCGTGATTTCAACGAGCGATTCCCCGGCTTCGAGACGGACGTGCACGGTCTGGTCGAAGATGTGGTCGACGGCAAGGCGAAATATTTCGTTGACTGCGTGATCTGACACCCGGTGGCGCAGTTGCGCTTGATTTGTCAGGCAAAAAGCGTATGATTCGCAGTCCCCGGTTTGCCGGGGATTGTTTTTTGACCTTTGCTTTTTTACCTTGCTCCACCGCACCGCAGCGGGGGGCGTTAACCGAAAGGAACAAGATGCGGCATTACGAAATCGTATTCATTGTGCATCCCGATCAGAGCGAGCAGGTGCCCGCCATGATCGAGCGCTATCGCAGCAACATCACCTCACGCGGCGGCAGTGTCCACCGCCTGGAAGACTGGGGCCGCCGCCAGATGGCCTACCCGATCCAGAAGGTTCATAAAGCCCACTATGTGCTGATGAACATCGAGTGTGACCAGGAAACGCTGGAAGAACTCGAGCACGGCTTCAAATTCAACGACGCCGTCCTGCGCCACCTGACCATCAAGCGCGACGACGCCGTGACGACCCCTTCGCCGATGATGAAGGAAGAGAAGTCGCGCGACGTGCTGGAAGGCGCCGCAGCCAAGGCCGAGCCAGCTGCCGAGCAGCCCGCAGCCGCCTGAGTGAGTGAACCGGCTCGAGATCAGCGGAGAACTCATCCAGCTTGAACCCTTGCGTTACAGTCCGGCGGGCGTGCCGATCGCAGAAGCGGTGATACTTCACCGCTCCAGCCAGACGATCGGTCATCAGGCGCGCCAGGTGGAATGTGAGCTGAAGGTGCAGGCCAGCGGAAACCTGGCAGGCGAACTCGGCAAACTGAAAATCAGCGACAGGGTGAATCTGCAGGGTGCTTTAAGCCGCCGCAGTCTCAACAGCCGACAATTGGTCTTGATACTGAATCGAATTGAAAAGGAATAAATGATGGCCCGTCCCATGGGTGGTAAAGCAGGCGGCAAGTTCGCCAAAAAAGGTGGTCGCGACAGCGGCAATCGTGGTCTCTTCAAGCGTCGCAAGTTCTGTCGCTTCACCGCCGACAAAGTGGTCGAGGTCGATTACAAGGATGTCGACGTGCTGAAGGAATTCATCGCCGAAAACGGCCGCATCATCCCGGCCCGCATCACCGGCACCAAGGCGCACTACCAGCGCCAGCTCGGCACCGCGATCAAGCGTGCGCGCTTCCTGGCGCTCATGCCTTACACCGATCTTCACTAAGGAGACGACGATGCAAGTGATTCTGATGGACAAAGTCGTCAACCTGGGCAACCTGGGTGACGTGGTCAAGGTGAAGGACGGCTACGCCCGCAACTTTCTGATCCCCACCGGCCGTGCGCGCCGCGCCACACAGGCCAACATGGAAGCGTTTGCCGCGCAGAAGGCCGAGCTGGAACGCGTGGCTGCGGAGAAGCTGGCCAATGCCCAGTCCCGCGCGGAAAAGCTCGAAGGCTGCACGGTGACGATCAGCCACAAGGCCGGTGTCGACGGCCGCCTGTTCGGCTCGATCACCAATGCCGATATCGCCGATGCGCTGAAGGCTGAGGGGCATGACGTGGTCAAGGCAGAGATTCGCCTTCCCGAAGGTCCCTTCAAGGCGATTGGGGATTACGCCGTGGTCGTTGCGCTGCATGGCGATGTCACCGCCAACATCACCGTCTCGGTGGTGGGCGAGTAACAATCTGCAACGAGGGGCGGGCCCGTTCGTGGCTCGCCGATGACTAAAGAAAGGAGCCTTCGGGCTCCTTTTTTGATCGCACGATTTCCACCGCTTATCCACAAGCTTATCCCTTGGTTGCAGGGGGGTGGAAGACTAGAATCCGTTAATGGCCGCTATTCATTCCCTGACTTCCAGTACCGATCCGCAACTGGCGCAGATGCGCCTGCCGCCCCATTCGCTGGAAGCCGAGCAGGCGGTACTGGGCGGTCTGCTGCTGGACAATAGCGCCTGGGACCGGATCGGCGATGTGGTGTCGGAACAGGATTTTTACCGTCAGGATCACCGCCAGATCCTGCGTGCGATCGTGCGCCAGATTGCGGAGAACCGCCCGGCTGACGCGGTGACCGTTGCCGAGGCGCTGCAGTCCATGGGACAGCTCGAAAGCGTCGGCGGGCTGGCGTATATCGTGGCGCTGGCCAGCAATACGCCGTCGGCGGCGAACATCCGGCGCTATGCTGAAATCGTTCGCGAACGGTCGGTGATGCGGCGTCTGGCCGAGGTGGCGACCGGGATTGCCGACACTGCCTACTCCCCGGCCGGGCGCAGTGCCTCGCAACTGCTCGACGAGGCTGAGGCCAAGGTTTTCGAGATCGCCGAAACCGGCAGCCGCGGGCAGGCCGGATTCACCGAGATCAAGCCGCTGCTGAAAGAGGTGGTCGAGCGCATCGACGAGCTGTATCACCGCGACAACGATTCAGGCGTGACCGGCGTGCCGACCGGGTTCCACGATCTCGACCAGAAAACCTCGGGTTTCCAGCCGGGCGATCTGATCATCGTCGCCGGGCGTCCGTCGATGGGCAAGACCGCGTTCTCGATCAATATCGGCGAAAACGTCGCTCTCGACACAGGCCTTCCGGTGGCGGTTTTTTCCATGGAAATGGGCGGCCAGCAGCTGGTGATGCGGATGATCGGCTCGGTCGGCAAGCTCGACCAGCACCGCCTGCGCACCGGCAAGCTGGGCGAGGACGACTGGCAGCGGCTGACCTACGCTCTCGGCAAACTCAACGAAGCCGCCATCTTCATCGACGAAACCCCTGGCCTCAACGTGCTCGAGCTGCGTGCGCGGGCGCGGCGCCTTCAGCGCCAGTGCGGCAAACTCGGACTGATCATCATCGACTACCTGCAGCTGATGTCGGCGAGCAGTTCGGGCGAAAACCGCGCCACCGAGATTTCCGAAATCTCGCGTGCCCTGAAGGGGCTGGCCAAGGAACTGCAGGTGCCGGTGGTCGCGCTTTCGCAGCTCAACCGCGGACTGGAACAGCGCCCCAACAAGCGCCCGGTGATGTCCGATCTGCGCGAGTCGGGCGCCATCGAGCAGGATGCCGACGTGATCCTGTTCATCTACCGCGACGAAGTCTACAATCCCGACACCCAGGACAAGGGCACCGCGGAGATCATCATCAGCAAGCAGCGCAACGGGCCGATCGGCACGGTGCGACTGGCCTTCCTCGGCGAATACACCCGGTTTGAAAGCCTGGCGCAGCCGGGATCCTACTAGCGCCGCTTCAATGCGTCCGATCAAGGCCCGAATCTCGCTCGACGCGATGGCCCACAATTTGCGCCTCGCGCGCGAGCATGCGGGGGAGGCCAGGGTGTTCGCGGTGGTCAAGGCCAACGCCTACGGGCATGGCCTGTCGCGCGCGGTGCGGGCCTTTTCGGCCGCGGACGGATTCGCCGTGCTGACCCTGGAGGAGGCCGCCAACCTGCGGCTGATGGGCATCAGGAAGCCGATCCTGATGCTCGAGGGGGTGTTCAGTGCGGACGAATGGGGCGCGTGCGGCGAACTGGACGTGTGGCCGGTGCTGCACCACGATGCCCAGCTGGACTGGCTGGCGCAGCAGCCTCCCGCGCGTCCCCTGCACGTGTTTGTCAAATTCGACAGCGGCATGCACCGGCTGGGATTCCCCTTGCCGTCCGCCGAGGCCGTGATCGCGCGCGTTCGTGAACTACCGGCCGTGTCCGGTCTGACTCTGATGACGCATTTCGCCCAGGCTGACGAAGCGCCAGGGGTTGGGTGGCAACTGGAGCCGTTTCTGCGGCAGGTCGGGCGCCATGGTCTGCCTTGGAGCAGCGCCAATTCCGCCGCGTTGCTGCGCTATCCGCAAACCTGCGGCGCTTGGGTGCGGCCGGGCATCATGCTGTATGGAACTTCACCTTTTGCTGACGTCAGTGCCGCCGAACTGGGGCTCAAGCCGGCGATGACCCTGCAATCCGAAATCATTGCCATACAGACCCTCAAGGCCGGCGAAGGCGTGGGCTACGGTTGCCTTTATCGCGCCGAAAAGGCGATGCGTGTAGGCGTGGTCGCGTGCGGTTACGCCGACGGCTACCCCCGCCACGCGTTGACCGGGACGCCGGTTCGGGTCGACGGCCAGCGCTGCCGCACGCTGGGACGGGTGTCGATGGATATGCTTTGCGTCGATCTC
>JBGSTQ010000069.1:0-5575 GCA_041736375.1 Thiobacillaceae bacterium | reverse complement strand
TGTTGGAATGGAAGCCGCCGATGGCGAACGGATCGCCCAGATTCTCGACCGCCCAGGCCAGCAGCGACACCGCTTCCTGGCTCAGTTCGAGGATGGTCTGGTCGGACCCGGCGACCTTTTCGTTGAGCGATTCCGACAGATCGAGCAACAGCGAAACGGCGATGTTGCGGCCGCTGGTCTTGTGGCTCATGTTGATGCGCGGATCGGGGTTGGCACCGCCCTTGAAGTCGATCAGGGATCGGATGGCGACGTCCAGATCGAGTTCGCTGCCTTCTTCTTGATAGCGGATACGAACCTTGTCCTGCGGCTTGAGCAGGTCGAGGATGCGCTTCAGCCGCTTGGCCAGGGCGTCATGCTTTTGCAGCAGGCGGTCGATGTCGGCGGCCGCGCCCTTGGGGTGCAGGTGCTCGTACAGGCTGACCCAGTCCGGCCGGTAGGTCTGGCTTTGATAGTCCCACTCGGGATAGTGGCGCGGCGGCAGGCTCTGCACCTCGGAGGGCTTCTTGTTCGACTTGTCGGGATCGTCGAAGAAGTCCTCGTCGTCGCTGTCTTCGATGTACTGCCACAGGTGGCGGTTGTCGTCGCGGTAGTCGATCACCGTGCCTTCGAACCAGACCTTGGCGAACTGGTCGCTCTGCAGGCGCGTGCGGGCGACATAACTCAACGCCAGATCGGCGATTTCGCGCAGGCTCGATTCGCCATCGGCCAGCAGGTCATGGAAACGCTGGGCAAACTCCAAGAGCTTCAGGTCGGTGTAGGGGTGATCGGGGTCGATCAAGGCGCGCGACATCATGGTCAGGCGATGACGCAGGCAGGAGGTGGTTTCCGGGTCGCAGGCGCCTTCCACCGGCTTCGGGTGCAGGGCCAGGAAGATACGCCGCAGACCGGGGTATTCGCGGATCAGCAGGTTCTCGATGCGGCAGTCTTCGAAGAATTCCACCGCCATGCGCTGGAACGGACTGTAGTTGTCGGCGACGACGGATGAGGACCAGCGTCGGTGGCCGATCATGTGGGCCAGGACAGCGCGGTAGCGGTCGATGCCTTTGACGACACTCCCCTCCCCCGCCGGTGGAGGGGCTGGGGGGGAGGGTATGACGTAGTCATCGAACACGTCCGGCACTCGCATTCCCAGCTTGTCGTAGTAGGGAATCGGTTTGCGCAACTCGTCGAAGGCGGTGGAATAAGGCACCAACTGGTCCGGCGCCTGCCACAGGGCGCGCAGGTACAGATCCAGACGGTGCTCGACATCGGCGAACAGGGTGCCATGGCGCTCGCGCTGCAACACCGCGCGGGCGTCGGCGGATTGCAACGAGAAATAGTCGATCTGGCGTTCCGGGTGCGTGCGGTAGTTTCGGATGCCGTATTCCACCCAGTTGCGCAGGCCGCCCATGGAAAGCTGAGCAAACAGGAACGGCGCCTGCTTGAAGAACTCGGGCAGGCCCGGACTGGGAAATGTGGTGTGGTGACCGTGGATGGAACCGGTGGTCCGGGTCATCAGGTCCTCGGCGATTTCCATGTAATGGCGCATCTGCTCGCGGGAGTGCTGCTTGCGCGCCACCGGCGCCATGGTCTCCAGGAACGGCAGGATGGCCTTGCCGTTGGGCGACTTCTGCATCTTCATGATGAAGGCCAGGTACTCGGACAGCACGGCCTCTTCGCCCAGCGCGGTAACCACCGAGGGCCACTCCTCCATGAACACCAGCATGGGCTCGACGCCCCGGCCCAGCTTGCCGATGACGCGCGCGCCGTCGAGATAGTGGTAGATTTCCTCGCGAGTCAGCACCGCCAGGGCCTCGGCCATGACGTCCTCGAACACTTCCTCGACCTGCTTGAAACGGGTGTCAAGCTGGGCCCAATAGCCCTTCATCAATGGGTGTTGGTATGCGGTTTCGGCTTCGGTCATGGCGGCTCCTCTCCCCTCCCCCGCCGGGGGAGGGGTTGGGGGTGAGGGAGCAACGGTGGATCAATCGACCCGTGCTCCCTCACCCCGGCCCTCTCCCGGCGGGAGAGGGGGAAAAAATCAAGCAAACGTGGCGTCGATGGCGTGATCCAGCGTCTCGCGTATGTCGGCGTCGTCGGTGATCGGGCGCACCAGAGCCATCTGGCACGCCTCGACCGGATTGACGCCATCCTTGATCAGGGTGGCGGCGTAGACCAGCAGGCGGGTCGAGATGCCTTCGTCGAGACCGTGGCCCTTGAGGTTGCGCGCGGTCTGGCCGATCTTCACCAGCTTGCCGGCCGTGGCTTCGTCGAGGCCGGTTTCCTTGGCCAGGATGGTGGTTTCCAAGGCGGCGTCCGGATAGTCGAAATCGAAGCCGGTGAAGCGCTGCTTGGTGGACTGCTTCAAGTCCTTCATCAGCGACTGGTAGCCGGGGTTGTAGGAGATCACCAATTGAAAGTCGGGATGGGCCTGGATCAGCTCGCCCTTCTTGTCCAGCGGCAGGGTTCGGCGGTGGTCGGTGAGCGGGTGGATGACCACGGTGGTGTCCTGGCGCGCCTCGACGATTTCATCGAGGTAGCAGATGGCGCCGATGCGCGCGGCGGTGGTCAGTGGGCCGTCCAGCCAGCGGGTGCCGTTGGCTTCGAGCAGGTAGCGGCCAACCAGGTCGGAGGCGGTCATGTCCTCGTTGCAGGCCACGGTGATCAGCGGCTTGGAGAGCTTCCAGGCCATATATTCAATGAAGCGCGACTTGCCGCAGCCGGTCGGGCCTTTGACCATCACCGGCAGGCGATTGCGGTAGGCGGCTTCATAGAGGGCGACTTCATTGCCCTGGGCCTGGTAGTAGGGTTCCTTGTCAACTTTGTATTGTTCCTTGTCGGTCATGATCGCTCTCCGTTCTGCTCGTCATTCCCGCGCAGGCGGGAATCCAGAAGGTTTCCCACACTGCAAGGCCCTGGATTCCCGCCTGCGCGGGAATGACGGCTGAAAAATCGTCGTAAGAAAAAACGCCCCCAGCGTACCGGGGGCGTCTCTTGTTCAGTTCAAGCGAAACACCCGATTACTTGTGGACGCCCAGCTTTTCACGCCAGCCCGGATACAGCTTGTCGGCGTCGCCCGGGAACGATTCGAAGGCGCGCGCGAATTCCTTGTGCTCCTTGGCGAATTCGATCGGGTCGGCACCGGCCTTCCAGCACTCGTAGGACTGACGCAGGGAGATCGCGCCGGCCGCCGGGCTGTCGATGTGGCCGTAGGAGCCGCCACCGGAGGTGTTGATGACGTTGCCGTGACCCAGGTTCTCGAAGAAGCCAGGCAGACGCAGGGCGTTCATGCCGCCGGAGATGATCGGCGTGGTGGGCTTCATGCCGTACCACTTCTGGAAGTAGACCGGGCCTTGGGCTTCGTCGCGCTCGATCATGTAGGCGATGTTCTTGTCGCTGTTCTCGCCTTCCATCTTGCCGTAGCCCATGGTGCCGACGTGGATGCCGGAAGCGCCTTGCAGACGGGACATCTTGGACAGCACGAAGGCGCTGTAGCCACGCTTGGCGGACGGGGAGGTAACGGCGCCGTGACCGGCACGGTGATAGTGCAGGTACTGGTTGGGGTACTGACGGCGGGCGGTGGTCACCATGCCCGGGCCGCCGACGTAGCCGTCGACCAGGAAGGCCACCTTGTCGGCGTCGGGACCGAAGGTTTCCAGGATGAAATCGGCGCGGGCGCACATTTCATAGTGGTCGTCGGCGGTGATGTTGGCGGAGAACAGCTTGGCCTGGCCGGTTTCGTCCTGGGCGCGCTTCATGGCGGCGTAGACCAGCGGGTAGACCTTCTTGGCCGGGCAGAACACCTGGTTGCCCTGGGGTTCGTCGTTCTTGATGAAGTCGCCGCCCAGCCAGAACTGGTAGGCGGCAGCCGCGAACGGCTCGGGACGCAGGCCCAGCTTCGGCTTGATGATGGTGCCGGCGATGTAGCCGCCGTTGACGACCGGACGGCCGAGGATGCGCCACATGTCGGAGATGTCCTTCGAGGGGCCGTCGAACAGCTGGATGGCGCGCTCGGGGACGTAGAAGTCGTGGATCTTGGCGTGCTCGATGTCGCCCATACCCTGGTTGTTGCCGATCACCAGCGTCAGGAAGGAGACGATCATCATGCGGCCGTCGGTGATGTTGCGGTCGAACAGGTCGAGCGGATAGGCGATCCGCATGTCTTCGGTCGCTTCGTCGATGTGATAGACCAGCGCGTCGACGCCCTTGGTGAAGTCATCGGTGGTGGAGACTTCGACGTTGGTGCCGGTGGAGGACTCGGCGGCGAAGTGAGCGGCCGCTTCCAGGTAGCCGTAGCCGGCCTTGGGCTTCATCTTGTAGGCGACGAGGATGTGCTTGCCACCCTTGATGAGGTCTTCCTCTTTTAGGCTGAGGTCGGCGTAACGTGCGGATTGATCCATTGCTTGGCTCCTGGCGAGGTAAGTAAGGCTTCAGGAACCCTGCCCCTGAAGACGACAGGGGCGGACTATACGCAGGGGTTTATATAATTAAAATTAAATTGTTATGATCAGAACTATATAAATATCCTTATACGTGTACATCAATGCGCCGACTGACGCTTCGCCAATTCCGGGTGTTTGATGCGGTGGCCCGCCACTTGTCGTTCTCGCGGGCGGCCGAGGAACTGCATCTGTCGCAGCCCGCCGTCTCCATGCAGGTGAAGGGAATCGAGGTGATCCTGGGAATGCCGCTCACCGAGCAGCTGGGGAAAAAAATTTTTCTCACCGAGGCCGGGCGCGAAGTCTTGCATGCCAGCCAGGCCATCACGGCGCGCCTGGACGATCTGGAGTCAAATCTGGCTCAGTTGCGCAGCTTGGATAGCGGCCGCCTCAACCTTGCCGTGACCTCGACCGTGAACGCGGTCGCGACCAACATCCTGATCCGTTTTCGCGGCAGCTTTCCCGGGGTATCGATCCACCTCGACGTATCGAACCGAGCGGTGGTGCTGGAGCAGCTCGCATCCAACCTCATCGACCTCGCGATCATGGGTCAGGTGCCGCATGGCCTGGAACTCGAAGCCACCCGTTTCATGGACAACCCGCTGGTGGTGATCGCCCCACCCGATCATCCACTTGTAGGCAGGAAGATCATCTCCATGCGCGATCTGGCTGCCGAGCCTTTCTTGGTTCGCGAGGCAGGCTCGGGCACCCGCGGCGCAATGGAACGCTTCTTCGCCGCCCGGGGGCTGGAAATCAGCTACAGCATGGAAATGAACAGCAACGAGGCGATCAAGCAGGCGGTGCAGGCCGGGCTCGGCTTTGGCATCCTGTCGCTGCAGACACTGGAGATGGAACTGGCACTGAAGCGGCTCGCCATACTCAAGGTCGAGGGCTTTCCCATCATGCGCCACTGGTACATCGTGCACCGCGCCGACAAACGGCTATCGCCGGTGGCGCTGGCGTTCAAGAAATTCCTGCTGGGCGAGTCTGCGGCCTTGACGAGCACCGCACCAACCTGATCCGCACGATGTGCGCGGGAGTCAGTCGGGCCAGACACGCGCAGGATGCAAGTCGACAGCAGAATCCGACCGGGTGTTCGCGCGTTTGCCTTGATGCGGCGCCGGCTGGCTGGCCGAGACCCGGCGCGGACGCGGCTT
>JBGSTQ010000047.1:0-1556 GCA_041736375.1 Thiobacillaceae bacterium | reverse complement strand
ATCTCGGCATTGACGCGCGCCGTGTCGGCGCGGCGGCCGCGCTCGAGGAACAGGGTGCCGGTCTTGTGCGCAAGCCAGCCCGCCACCGGCCATGCACGCACCTCGGACTTGGAGACGAAGTGCACCCGTTGCGCGGCGTAGATCAGATAGATGTCGAGCCAGGAGACATGGTTGCACACCAGCAGGGCGCCGGCGGGTACGTCCGGGGGATTGCTGGTCTGCGTGCGCACGCCGAGCACCCTGAGCAGCCGGCGTGCCCAGGCCATGATGAAACGGTCGCGCTGCGCCGGCTTGAGCAGCGGGAAGGCCAGCCCGGCCAGCGTCACCCCCCAGACGAGGTGGAGCCCCAGTAGGCTGAGGCGGACGGAACGGCGGAGATAAACGGGTGCCCGGGCAAGCTTCACCCGCGCATTGTAACGGGCGAGGCTGGCTTCAGCCGATGAAGCGGCGGGCATAGCTGCGGTTGAGTTGCGCCATCGGCAGCAGCATCAGCATGTCGGCGGTGTTGAAATCCGGATCCCACGCGGGTTCCCCGCAAATCATCGCGCCCATCCGGGTGTAGCCCTTGATCAGGGTCGGCAGGGTCGCGGTTCCGCCGTCGTCGAGCGACTCGATCGGCAGGGGGGTGCGCGGGGTGACGCGCCACTCGATCGGGGCAGGATGGCGCTCGGCGAGCTGGCGATAAATGCTGGCGGCGGCGTGGCCGCCGTCGGCCATGCCGACGCTGGCGCAACCGACGATGGTTTCGTAGCCATAGCGGGTCATGTAGTCGGCCAGGCCGATCCATAGCCGCGCGATGACGCCGCCGCTGCGGTGCGCCGGGTGAACGCAGGAACGTCCGAGTTCGGCCATGCGCGGGCGCAGAAAATTCAGCCGGGTGAGGTCGAATTCCTGCTCGGAATAATAGTTGCCGACACGCGTGGCGGAATCGGGAGTGAGGATGCGGTAGGTGCCGACGACTTCGCCGCTGGAAAGATCGCGCACCAGCAGGTGGTCGCAGTAGGAGTCATACAGATCGACGTCGTGTCCTGGGTGCGAGGACGACAGGCGCGCGCCCATCTCCTCGGCAAACACCTGGTAGCGCAGGCGCTGCGCTTCGCGGATTTCGCTGTCGTCGACTGCCAGCGAGACGTGATAACGGCTGGCGGGAACAGCGTGGAGGTGGCGGCTGCGTTCGAGCATGGGGCGCTCCCGATGATGGAATGCGCCCAGCTTAGGGACGGGGTGTTAACGCACGGTGACGACCGGATTGCGAAACGGTGACGGCAGCTTGAGGCTAATCCGCTCGCTGCAGCCGCGAAGGACACGCAGCGGATCGGTGGGGCGGAACCCGCGTCTTGCGCGCTTCAGCTTCAACAACTCAGTGCGTCACCCGGGTCGTGCCGCCGCCCGACAGCACGCGCACGCGTTCACCGGCACGGAATTCCTCGTCGGCCGCCTGGGTGATGGCGAGCATCCGACCGGAGTCGAGCTTGACGGTGATTTCCACGCCTTTCTGCTTGGTGACGGCTTCTTCCGCTGAGGCGCCACCGAGTCCGCCAAGCACTGCGCCGACC
>JBGSTQ010000039.1:0-2054 GCA_041736375.1 Thiobacillaceae bacterium | reverse complement strand
CGTCGGCGCCCTTGGTGAAGATGCCGCCGCCGAGTCGAGCGAAGATGGAGATCAGCGAACCGCCGAAGGCGAGGCCGACCAGTGCGTGCGTCGCGGCTTCGGTGGTTTCGCCCAGCACCAGGGTGAGCACGGCGTAGTAGCCGGCCACGCCAAGCAGACCCAGTCCGACCACCAGCAGGCCGGTGATGGCGCCGCCCTTGAAGGCGACGTTGAGGGCGGCGTTAAGGCCTTGCGACGCGGCCTGTGCGGTACGCACGTTGGCGCGCACCGAGACGTTCATGCCGATATAACCAGTGAGGCCGGAGAGGAAAGCGCCGAGCGCGAAGCCGACGGCGGTTTGCCAGCCGAGCGAGAGGAAGATGGCGATCAGCAGGATCACCCCGACGATGCCGATGGTGGTGTACTGCCGGTTCAGATAGGCGGAAGCGCCCTCCTGCACGGCCGCCGCGATTTCGCGCATGCGGTCGTTGCCGGTAGGCAGTCCCAAAATCCATTTGATCGACACGATCCCGTAGAGCAGTGCAAGCACTGCCGCCACGAGGGCAAACAACAGACCTTCATTCATCGCTTTGTCTCCTCATGATTGGTACAGTCAAGGTTCAGCTGCCCGATCTCCCCAGACCGCAAGATTTTCATTCCCTGCCCGACTTGACGTCGAGTCTTGATTTAATAAATCTAAAAAAATCATCTTATCCGCATTGTTCGCGCGGAAAAAAATTCACAGCGCACCCACGCGATCAGCGCGTCCTTCCCAGGTCGAGCCCGCCCTCGAAGCGGGTACCCGGCTCGAAGCCAAAAATACGGTCGAGCTCCAATTCCCGAATGAGCTGATCGACCGCATCCTGCCCATGCTCGCGCTGCACTTCGGACAGGATCAACTTGGCCGAATTGCCGTTGTAAAAGCCGCCGAAATCGGCTTGCACTTTCAACAGTTGTTTGGCGCGGTCGAGTGTCATTTCTTTCAGGGGCCAGGGGTCGGGATTCAGGGATCAGGGTAGGGGCGGGCTAAGCCCGCGCCCTGATTCAATACGCGGCGCAGCCGCACAAGCCCTGACCCCTGGCCCCGGAATCCTGATCCCTATCAGAGTTCGAACGTCGGCAGCTTCTTCGCCACCGCCACGTTCTTCAGCGTGACGTACACCGGCAGGCCGTCCTTGTACTTCGGATAGTCCTCGCCCTGGATCAGCGGCGTCAGATAGCGCTTGCACTTGGGCGTGATGCCAAAACCATCCTTGGTGATGAAGTCGCGCGGCATGAACTTCTCGACGTTGGCGACCTTGGACAGCGGCGCCATGCCGATCTTGTACTTGTAGGGCGCGTCGGAAATGCGGTCGACCGTCGGCATCACCGAGTTGTGGCCCTTGACCGCAAGTTCGACGGCTTTCTGGCCGAGCTCGTAGGCCTGCTTGACGTCGGTCTTCGAGGCAATGTGGCGCGCGGCGCGCTGCAGGTAGTCGGCGACGGCCCAGTGGAACTTGTGGCCAAGCGCATCCTTGATCATGTTGGCGACCACCGGGGCGGCGCCGCCCAGCTGGGCGTGGCCGAAGGCGTCACGCGTGCCCTGCTCGGCGAGGAAGCGGCCATCCGGGTAGTGGCAGCCTTCGGAGACCACCACGGTGCAGTAGCCGTGCTCCTTCACCAGCTTGTCGACGCGGGCGAGGAATTTGGCCTGGTCGAACTCGATTTCCGGGAACAGGATTACGACTGGAATGCCGTGATCCTCGACCAGGCCGCCGGCAGCGGCGATCCAGCCGGCGTGGCGGCCCATGACTTCGATGACGAACACCTTGGTCGACGTCTTGGCCATCGAGCGCACGTCGTAGCTGGCTTCCAGCGTGGACACTGCGATGTACTTGGCGACCGAGCCGAAGCCGGGGCAGCAGTCGGTGATGGGCAGGTCGTTGTCGACGGTCTTCGGCACGTGGATGGCCTGGATCGGGTAGCCCATCGCTTCGGAGAGCTGCGAAACCTTGAAGCAGGTGTCGGCCGAGTCGCCGCCGCCGTTGTAGAAGAAGTAGCCGATGTTGTGCGCCTTGAACACTTCGATCAGGCGC
>JBGSTQ010000020.1:0-5990 GCA_041736375.1 Thiobacillaceae bacterium | reverse complement strand
GGGGGCACTCCTGCTCGGCTATTTCAACTTGCGGGCCCGGGCGCTTTCGCCCGCCATCACCGAGGCGCGCCTGCAGGCCCAGCAGGCGCGCCTTCGACCGCATTTCCTGTTCAACAGCCTGAATGCGGTGCTGTCACTGGTACGCAGCGACCCGCGGCGGGCCGAGCGCGCCCTCGAAGATCTGGCCGAACTGTTTCGCGCCCTGATGGGCGACGCCCGCCAGCTGGTGCCGCTGGCCGACGAAATCCAGCTGACCCGCGCCTATCTGGAGCTGGAGCAGTTGCGGCTGGGAGATCGTCTGGGTGTCGTGTGGCATGTCGACAAGATGCCCGCCGATGCGCTGATCCCGCCGCTGGTGATCCAGCCGCTGGCGGAAAACGCGGTGTATCACGGCATCGAGCCGCGGCGCGATGCCGGCGAGGTCAGCCTGAACATCTATCGCAGCGCGGACCGGGTTCATATCGTGGTGAAAAATCCGATTGCCACCGAGGCGAGCCTTCACAAGGGCAACCGCATCGCCCTGGACAACATCCGCGAACGGCTGATGTTGCATTTCGATCTCGATGCCACGCTCAAGTCCGAGCCGATGGGCGCCGTTTATCAGGTGCACATTGTCATTCCCTATACCCGTGACCACACCCAGCCCGCTTCCGCGCGTCCTCATCGTCGATGACGAGGCGCCGGCGCGCCGTCGTCTGCGCGAAGTGCTGGACGATTGCGCCACGGAGCGTCCGGTCGAAATCGTCGGCGAGGCCGACAACGGCCTCGATGCGCTGCAACAGGTGCAGCAAATCCATCCCGACATCGTGCTGCTCGATATTCGCATGCCCTCGATGGATGGGATCGAGTGCGCGCAGCACCTGCAGAAGCTCGAACATCCTCCCGCGATCATTTTCAGCACCGCCTACGATGCCTACGCCTGCCAGGCGTTCGAACTGAATGCCGTGGATTACCTGCTGAAGCCGGTGCGCGCCGAGCGGCTGATTCGCGCGCTGTCCAAGGCCCACCCTCTCGGCGCCGATGCGCTGGCACGCCTGCGCCAGCTGCATCCGAAAACCCGCAGCCACCTCTCGGTCAGCGAAAAAGGCCGCATCGTGCTGATCCCGGTCGACGACATTCTTTATCTCAAGGCCGAGCTCAAATACGTCACGGTGCGAACCGCTGCACGCGAATACCTGATGGAGGAGTCGCTGACCCGGCTGGAGGAAGAGCTGGGCGCACTGTTCACCCGCATTCATCGCAACTGCCTGGTGGCCGACAGCCGAATCCGTGAAATCGGCAAGCTGCCCGGCGACGAGGATAGCCATTTCCTCCGGCTAGACGGTCTGGACGAGCGTCTGGCTGTCAGCCGGCGCCAGTATTCGGTGCTGCGCGAGAAAATCAAATCCAAATAAACGATAGCCCGGGCGCCGTCCAGAAGTTATTTGAATGATGAAAATCGCGTTCACCATCTATATAAGTGAGGTAGTGACGCGATAAAGCGCCCTCGAAGGAGGTGCGTATGAAGCACGAATTTATTCCAGCGATGGTCGTAGGGGTTGTGAGCCTGCTGTCCATCGCCGAACCCACTCTCGGGGTGGCGCAAGATTCCGATCAGGCCTTGCATGACTGGCAGTTGCGTCGCCTGATGCAGCCCCTGCCGCATGAACTCGAAAAGGAGCGTAGCGGCAGTGTCTATATCTATGACGGCCTCACCGAACCGGAAGTCGAGAGTGCGCTGAATGTGCACTTCGATCGCATCCAGTACATGATGTTCATGGGGACGGTCAAAACCGACGCGGGGGGGCAGCCCCTGCGCGATTCGGCGACCGGCCAGGTGATCCAGGAGTCGGGTGGATGCGACAATCCTGAATGAGCGTCCGGCTCTCGGGCGGCGGCAGTATCCCAAGCCCAATCTGAAAATTTAATCCAATATAAACAATCGGTTGGGCATTGCCTATATCTTTAGTTATATGGCCATTTCTGCCAACTCTTCGTAGCATGATTTCGCTTCGTTTTCTGCATGCATCAGGTCATGCAAACGGACGTTCTCCGCGACGAGGGGTTGGTCTCCTCCGGTTTGCCGGGCTCACCAGAGCCCGGCTTTTTTTGTCCGCGTTCGTTATCATGACGGCCATGAAAAACGAAATCCAAAACCTCACCGAAACCGAACTGGCCAGCGAAACCGTCTTCAAGGGGCGCTTGCTGCATGTCAAATCCGACCGGGTTCGACTGCCCGATGGTACAGAATCGACGCGCGAATTCATCGTTCATCCCGGCGCGGTGGTGATCATCCCGGTGTTCGACAACGGCGACGTGCTGCTCGAACGGCAGCACCGCTATCCGCTGCACCGCGACTTCTTCGAATTCCCTGCGGGCAAGATCGATCCCGGCGAGGACGACCTGACCTGCGCGAAGCGCGAGCTGGAGGAGGAAACCGGCTACACCGCCCGCGACTGGCGCCCGCTGTTCACGCTCTATCCGTGCATCGGCTACTCGGACGAGCGACTCGCGTTCTATCTGGCACGCGGCCTCGAACCGGGCAACCACGGCCGCGACGACGACGAATTCCTGGAAATCCTGCGGATGCCGATGAGCGACGCGATGGACTGGCTGCGCAGCGGCCGCATCTGCGAGACCAAGACGGTCAGTGGCCTGTTCTGGCTGGAAAAAACCCTGCAGCAGGGCTGGTAGGCCCTGACATTCAGGCTTAGCCGGGGTGGTAGGCCAGGTTCGGCGCCAGCCAGCGTTCCGCTTCCGCCAGCGTCCAGCCCTTGCGGTGGGCATAGTCCTCGACCTGGTCGCGTTCGATCTTTGCCACCGCGAAATACTGGCTGTCGGGATGCGACAGGTAGAAGCCCGACACCGCGGCGCCCGGCCACATAGCGAAATTCTCGGTCAGCTTGACGTCGATGCGCGCGGTGGCATCGAGCATGTGGAACAGCCCGGCTTTTTCACTGTGCTCGGGGCAGGCGGGGTAGCCGGGCGCCGGGCGGATGCCCTGGTACTTCTCCGCGATCAGCTCGTCATTGGTGAGCGCTTCCTCACTGGCGTAGCCCCAGAAGTCGCGGCGCACGCGCAGGTGCAGGTGCTCGGCGAAGGCTTCGGCGAGGCGGTCGCACAATGATTTGAAGAGGATCGCCGAGTAGTCGTCGTGCGCGGCCTCGAACGCCTTGGCGCGCTCGTCCTCGCCGATGCCGGCGGTGACGACGAAGGCACCGAGGTAGTCCCTGATACCTGATTCGCGCGGCGCGACAAAGTCGGCGAGACACAGGTTGGCGCGGCCCTCCGGCTTTTTCATCTGCTGGCGCAGGTTGTGCCAGATCATCAGCATCTTCTTGCGCGATTCGTCGGCATAGATCGCGATGTCGTCATCGTTGACCGAGTTGGCCGGGAACAGGCCGAACACCGCGCGCGCCTCCACCCAGTTTTCCGCGATCATCTTCTTCAGCATGGCCTGGGCGTCGTGGTAGAGCTTGGTCGCCTCGGTGCCGACCACCTCGTCGTCAAGGATCTTCGGGTACTTGCCGTGCAGTTCCCATGCGGCGAAGAATGGCGTCCAGTCGATGAGGTCGGCCAGCTTCGCCAGATCATAGGCGCGCAAAACGTGGACGCCGGGCTGCTTCGGCGCCGGCGGCGTGTAGCTGGCCCAGTCGATCCTGAACTTGTTGGCACGCGCGTCGGCAAGCTTGAGCCGCACGGTGTCGGACTTGTGCTTGAGGTGGCGTTCGCGGGTGATGGCGTAGTCCGCGCGGATCTCGGCGGCAAAGGCGTCGCGCAGGTCGTTCGACAGCAGCTGGGTGCAGACGCCAACCGCGCGCGAGGCGTCCTTCACGTACACCACGGGGTGGTCGTAGTTCGGCTCGATCTTCACCGCAGTGTGGGCGAGCGAGGTCGTGGCGCCGCCGATCAGCAGTGGGATGGTGAAGCCCTGGCGCTGCATTTCCTTCGCCACGTGCGCCATTTCCTCCAGCGAAGGCGTGATCAGGCCCGACAGGCCGATGATGTCGGCCTTGTGTTCCTTTGCGGCGTCGAGGATCTTCTGCGCCGGCACCATCACGCCCAGATCGACTATGTCGTAGCCGTTGCAGCCCAGCACGACGCCGACGATGTTCTTGCCAATGTCGTGGACGTCGCCCTTGACCGTGGCCATGATGATCTTGCCCGCGCTCTGCGCGTCGCCGGCGCGCTTGTCGGCCTCGATGTAGGGGATCAGATGGGCGACGGCCTGCTTCATCACCCGGGCGGACTTCACCACCTGCGGCAGGAACATCTTGCCGGCGCCGAACAGGTCGCCGACCACGTTCATGCCGGCCATCAGCGGGCCTTCGATCACGTGCAGCGGCCGCACGGCTTCGAGCCGGGCGGCCTCGGTGTCCTCGACAATATATTGCGTGATCCCCTGCACCAGCGCGTGGGCGAGCCGCTCGTTCACCGGCAGGCTGCGCCAGGCCAGGTCCTCGACCCGCTCCTTCGCCCCGCCCTTGACGTTCTCGGCAAAGGCCACCAGCCGCTCGGTCGAATCGGCGCGGCGGTTCAAGAGCACGTCCTCGACGCGCTCCTTCAGTTCCGGATCGAGCGCTTCGTAGACGCCGAGTTGACCGGCGTTGACGATGCCCATGTCCATCCCCGCCTGGATCGCGTGATAGAGGAAGGCGGTGTGGATCGCCTCGCGCACCGCGTCGTTGCCGCGGAACGAAAAGCTCACGTTCGATACCCCGCCCGAGATGTGGGCGTGCGGCAGGTTCTGGCGGATCCAGCGGGTGGCCTCGATGAAGTCGACCGCGTAGTTGGCGTGCTCCTCGATGCCGGTGGCGACCGCGAAGATGTTGGGGTCGAAGATGATGTCCTCGGCCGGGAAGCCGACGGTTTCCGTCAGCAGCTTGTAGGCGCGTGCGCAGATCTCGGTCTTGCGTGCGTAGGTGTCGGCCTGGCCCGTTTCGTCGAAGGCCATCACGATCACCGCCGCGCCGTAGTGTCGGCACAGCCTGGCGCGCTCGATGAACTCGGCCTCGCCTTCCTTCATCGAGATCGAGTTGACGATGCCCTTGCCCTGGATGCATTTGAGGCCGGCTTCAATCACGCTCCACTTCGACGAGTCGATCATGATCGGCACCCGCGCGATGTCGGGCTCCGAGGCGATCAGGTGGAGGAAGCGCACCATCGCCGCCTCGGCGTCGAGCATGCCCTCGTCCATGTTGATGTCGATGACCTGGGCGCCATTCTCGACCTGCTGGCGCGCCACCGACAGCGCATCGTCGTAACGGCCTTCGAGGATCATCCGGGCAAAAGCCTTCGAGCCAGTGACGTTGGTGCGCTCGCCGACGTTGACGAACAGCGAATCCTTGCTGACGTTGAAAGGCTCCAGCCCGGATAGCCGCATCGCAGGTTCGAGTGTGGGCGGCTTGCGCGGCGTTACGCCCTCGACCGCCTTGGCGATGGCAGCGATGTGCGCCGGCGTCGTGCCGCAGCAGCCACCGACGATGTTCAAGAGTCCCGAACGAGCCCATTCGCCGATGTGGACAGCCATCTGCGCACCGTCCATGTCGTATTCGCCGAAGGCGTTCGGCAGGCCGGCATTAGGGTGGGACGAGACGAACACGTCGGCCTTGTTCGACAGTTCCTCGACATACTGGCGCAGGAGATCAGGGCCGAGCGCGCAGTTGAAGCCGATCGACAGCGGCCGGGCGTGCCGCACCGAATTCCAGAAGGCCTCGGCGGTCTGCCCCGACAGCGTGCGGCCGGAGGCGTCGGTGATGGTGCCGGAGATCATCACCGGCAGGCGCAGACTGTTCAGTTCGAAGTATTGTTCGATGGCGAACAGCGCGGCCTTGGCGTTGAGCGTATCGAACACCGTTTCGACGATCAGGATGTCCACGCCGCCCTTCACCAGCCCGTCGATCGCCTCTAGGTAGGCGGCGTGCAGCTGGTCGAAGGTGACGTTGCGGTAGCCGGGGTCGTTGACGTCGGGCGAGATCGTGGCGGTGCGCGAAGTCGGGCCGAGCACCCCG
>JBGSTQ010000012.1:0-1782 GCA_041736375.1 Thiobacillaceae bacterium | reverse complement strand
TCGTCGCTTTCCTCGGCGGCGGTGACCTCGGCCTGTGCCGCGGCCAGCGTGGTGTCGCCGGCGATGACGAAATCCGTCGCGCTCTCGGAGGTCTCCGGCATGTCCTGCGCCACCTGGGCCATGCGCCACTGCGAAGGCATGGAGAAATCGCCCTTGTCCTCGTGCAGCGTGCCGTTCAGCAGGGCGAACAGGCTGGACTTGCCGGCGCCGTTGCGGCCGACGAGGCCGACCTTTTCACCTGGATTGATGGACACCGAGGCGTTGTCGAGCAGCACCTTGGCGCTGCGCCGCAGGCTGAGATTCTTGAGGATGATCATGCAGAAGAGGGAGCGCGAGGGCGCCCCGCCCGAATCGAAAGCCGGATTCTACCTTGGTCGTGCCAAGGGGCGGTGCGGGCATGGGAATGGACGCGCTATTCAAGCCGGTTTACCGCAAAGGGCTCGAAGGAATGCAAGGTAGACCCATGCCCATGTCACGGCTTGCCCCGCCTGATTCATAGGGAAAGACGACCAGCATCCGGATTTCCCTCGCACCCTTCGCGGCCGACCCGCCTTTCCCTGTCGACCGTCTGTCACCTCGACACGAGATGACGGTTTTCCGTCAGAACGGACAATTCACGGCACCACCCCCTTCCGTCCGGCGAATTGCAACTCTTTGAATTAATTTGGATTATTTGCACCGAGCCTCTGCCAGGCTGGATGGCACAGGGGTTGCAGGTATCCAGGCAAGCAACCTCACCAAGGAGATCATCATGAAACTGCAATTCGGCAAAAACCAACTGGTCCTCGAACTCAGCAAGTCGCCCTTCGCCTGGTTTCACGGCTGCACCGAGCGCATGAGCCTGACCAGCCTGTCCGTCCTGTTCGTCCAGTTCTCGCTGTTTGCACGTCAGCAGAACCTGGCCTGAGCCTGAATCATGAAACTGGGCAAAGGCACGCTGGTGAGTGTCGGCCTGTCATCCTCGCCGCTGGGTTTCTTCAGCGGCAGCACCCGGCGGTTGATACTCTTCAGCCTGACCCTGTTGTTCGTCGAGGTACGCATCCTCAAGCGGACACCGCAGTACTGATTTCCAGAACGGCATCGAGCCCGCCCCCGGCGCGATTGCTCAACGTCACCTTCCACCCCTGGGTTTCGGCCAGTTGACGAACGATCGCCAGGCCCAGTCCGGTCCCGCCAGTCGCCAGCGAGCGTGAACCCTCCAGCCGGTAAAACGGCCTGAAAACCTTGTCGATCTGGGCCTCGGGTATCCCCGGCCCATGGTCGCGCACCACGATCCTGACCCGATCCGCCGCACAATCCAGCAGCAGCTCCACGGCCTGATCGCCGCCGTAGCGCTGCGCGTTCTGGATCAGGTTCGTCACGATCTGCCGCACCGCCAGGGGACCGGCGCTGATCCGGCACGGCGCGGCGCCGCCCCATATCACGCCCGATTTCGCCGCCAGTTCGGCCAGCAGGGCCGCGACGTCGAAATCTGCCCGCGCTTCGGCCCGGGTCGTGCGCGCCAACTCCAGATAGCCCGAGATCAGCGAGTTCATGTCGGCGAGGTCGATGAGCGCCTTGTCGATGCGCTCGGGGCTGGGCTTGTCGCGCAGCAGTTCCAGATTGAGCTGCAGGCGCGTCATGGGGGTGCGCAGGTCGTGCGAAATCCCGGCCAGCAGGGTGGTGCGGTTGTCCAGCAGTTCGCGCACTTCATGCGCCATGCGGTTGAAGCGCCGCGCCAGTTCGGCCAGTTCGAACGGCCCGGTCTCGGGTAGCGGATCCGGGATCTGGCCAGCGCCGACC
>JBGSTQ010000403.1:0-15029 GCA_041736375.1 Thiobacillaceae bacterium | reverse complement strand
GCCCGCCGCGGCCCAGGCCTGGCAGGATTTCCTCGCGCTGGTCGCAGCGCTGCATGGCCGCGAGTTGCCGTGGCCAACCGAGTTCGAGACCGTCGAAACGTGGTACGCACCGCATCTGGAGCGCCTGTACGACGACGCGCTCGTGCGCCAGGGCGACATCACCCAGCTCGTGCAGATCGCCCGCACCTATCCCTCGCGCCAGCGCTTTTTGACCGAGCTCACGCTCGATCCGCCCGACGCCACCAGCGACGAGGCCGGCGTGCCTCTGCGCGACGAGGACTATCTGATCCTCTCGACCATCCATTCGGCCAAGGGGCAGGAATGGAACGCGGTGTACCTGCTCAACGCGGTCGACGGCTGCATCCCGTCCGACATGGCGACCGCCAGCCCGCAGCAGATCGAAGAGGAGCGGCGGCTGCTGTACGTGGCGATGACGCGCGCCAAGGACCACCTGCAGATCGTCGTGCCGCAGCGCTTCTATGTCACCCAGCAGCAGGGCTACGGCGACCGGCACGTCTATGCAGGCAGGACGCGCTTCATCCCTCCCGGCATGGTCGATCTTTTCGAGACTCGGGTATGGCCCGAGGCAGCGGCGCAGCCCGCCGCCAGTGCTCCGCCAGCCGAAGTGGTCGAGTTGCTTTCGAAGATGAAGGCGATGTGGGGTTGAGCGCTAAAGGGCTCTCTCGAAGGGAGGGGCGGATGCCGAGTGGAGAAGACGGAGTGCAGGGGGCTGTGCCTGACCCTGAGGATTCACACTTCCTAGGCTAGAGCCAACAAAAAACTGGGCCCGATAATTCCTCAGCCAGTTCACCTTCAAATCAAAACAGAGTTTTTCAACACAATAGACCCGGAGCCGCCAGTCATGGCCTGCACTCAAACGTTCTTTTGGCAATCGAAAGTAGTCAACGAATTCGAGCGCTATGGGTAGCCGTGAGTCACCCCGGCTTCAGTGGATAGACGCCGATGAGTACCAATCAAAAACAACGGAGTGTTGTGATCAGCGGGCAGCAATTGCGGTGTCGGGGAATTCGCTGAATACGCCATCCACCCCCAGTCGGAAGAACTGCAGATACTCGGCGTGAGGGTCTCCCAGGTAGCTGCGTGCAAGATATCGGCTCTCGTTCCGGAAAGTGAAAACGTGGACGAACAGTCCCAATTTGTGCGCATCATCAATGAGTGAGGTCGGATCCTGGGTGCTGGCGTCTCGCAAATCGGTTTTCCCGTCACCGTTGATGTCTTTCAGGTTGCCGGCATCATCCAGTTGGCCTTTCACCGGAACGATATAAGGCTTCCATGGACCGATCCCATCGGCATAGGTCCTGATTTCGGCAAGCCCGACGGGTGTCACCATGTCGCTGAAGAGCCGTTGGTCGCCGGACTTTTCCCAATCGTAGGGGCGGTCAAAGGGGGGCGCGTAGGTGATGCCGCCTGTCTTGAAGTCGTAGCCGTCGCCGTCAATGAGTTGCACCATGCGCACTCTTAGGCCCTTGGCTCGCATCTCTTTCAGGCTGCCGGGCTCAAAGCTTTGCACGAAGACGGGAGCGTTTTTACTGTTCCAACCCGCAGACTGAATGGCGCTGATGAGCTTGCCCTCCAGCGGTAGCGCCAGGTCGCGATGATAAGTGGGGTTCTTCGTCTCCGGGTAAATGGCAATAGAGCGCCCAAGCCTCTTGCTTTCAGCTTTCACCAGGTCGATGACCTCTTGCAGGGTCGGAATCTTGAACTTTCCGTTGTATTGCTGTGGACGCTCGGGGTCTGTGGCGACGACGCCGAGAGTCTTTATCTCGGCAAGCGTGAAGTCATGAGCGAACCAGCCGCTCTGTAGTTCACCGTCTATCAGCCAGTTCTCGCGCTTGCGGCTTGCGAATTCGGGCCGACTGGCAACATCAGTGTTTATGGCCAGATTGGGGTAATGGCTGGCGATCAGTACACCGTCCCTGGTAGAGATCAGGTCAGGTTCGATCACATCGGCGCCAAGATCGATTGCTTTCTGGTATGCCTCGAGGGTGTGTTCTGGCAAGTAGCCCGAAGCACCGCGATGAGCGATCACCAGGGGTTTGTGACCGTCGAGCGTTCGTGGCGGCAGTGGACCCATGCTACAGCCAGCGATCATCGTCAGGGCCATCAAACCGACCAGTGTGAGCGTGGTCAGGACTTTCGGATTCGTATCGAACATGAATGAATGTCCTCGAAATATATGACCAGCATCCACCGAATCTGTGAAGAGCTACACGCGTAAAGCTTGTTCTGAATTCTGGAAAAATTTGGTGGATGCCTTCTTAACTGAATGTAGATAATTGTATCGGAGCTGGATGGCTGCTTAAGGCTGCGGATTCAACCAGTGGATGCGACACACGAGAAACTGCATAAGCAGAGGGAGCGTTGCTGATGAAGCAAAGACCCCGGATCGACTACTCCGCGAGCCAGAAAGCCATTATGTGGAACCTCTGGCAGAAAGGTTACGCTCTTCATCAGAGCGCACAGTTGTTTGATCGACACTACCCATCGATACAACGCATTCTGGCTGAGATCGGTGGCATGCGTCCGGCGCAACGGCGCCGTTCGGGATTGGCGCTAACCTTGGCAGGACGAGATGCGAAACAAGCGTGCGGACTCAGGAGACGCTGCCGAAACCTCTGTCGATCACGATGAAAGGCGCTTTCAGGCCACCCATCCTGCAACCCTGATTAACGGGACCGCCCGGGAACAGGGAGTAGAGGTATCTCAGGCCACCCTGAAAATGGAAGTGTTCGTGCAGCGCGTCGTTCAGATCGCGCAGGTTTATCACAGTCTTGTCATCGTGATGCGCGTAATAGCTCTGCAACGCACGTATGAATTCCCAGTGTGCTTCCGTCAGTTGCAGGCCTTCTGATTGCGCGGCCTTCACCGCATCTTCGCGTGTCCAGTCCAGTGGGGCATAAGGAAAGTCAGGATCGGTCGCGGGCTCTTGAATCAGTTTGTTGATGTCGATCGAGATGTTCAGCATGGCACCGCTCCTCGAAAAGGATACTTACCCTAAAAATAGGTCAGGCAGTCAGCCACCCCATTCAGAGGGGTCCCAGGTTTTTGTGGTGAAAACTACTTCGACTGTTTTGAGCAGACAAGTTTTAGTATGTCCCACTCAATCGTGTATGGCGGGACAGGACTCCACTTAGTTTCGTCTATATCCAACTTCAACAACTCACTACCTGCAAAACGTGCTGAGTGGAAGCTCCAGTAAAGTGTCCGTTCTCTTTCCTCTTTACAGTCATATTCCATCTGAAGCCGATCCGATTGACCAGCCTTTTCCTTCATCTTCAGGTTTCGAATCAGCCAAGCCTTTCGAAAATTGCCATTCATACGAATGGTATCGGGGTCGATAAACGCCTCGTAATTTACGTCTTCACCAACTTTCACCCACGCAGCCGCCACTGTCGCACTGAAGGTCAAAGCTATGAGAGCAAGCATTAGTCGTTTCATGGTGTCCGTTAAGGGATCAAAGTCTTTGCGTAGTTGGCACTTGTAACCAAGTTACGTCAGAACATCGTCATAGAGCAGACCACCACCACGATCAATGAGGGTGGACTGAGCACTTTTGTGCATGTGTGAATGAAATTCCAATGGGTGATGAATTTCGACGCCAACCCTATCACAGCACGCCTTTCTGACGCCTACGCAAAAACACCGGGTTGTTTATGGAATTCTTTACACAACCATGCCGTTTACGCCGTTTGCTGCGATGCAGAAGGCTGTCAGGCAGGGAAGGGCAGCCAGGTCTAGCAACTGCATGTGCGAAGAAGTGTCCTTGTACGGGCGGCTCACATCAGTTGCAACCCAGCATGAGCCGACGTGGCAATTGCTGGGACAATGCCGTGGCCGAATCCTTCTTCAGCAGCCTGAAGAAAGAGCGCATCCAGAAACGCATCTACAAGACGCGCGATCTGGCACGGGCGGATGTCTGTATGATTCCGCCAGCAGACTTCAGGGGTGATGCGTAGCCGTCGGGGGCCGACCCTGGAGAAACCCCCAGAAAAAGCTCAAAATCGTGATTGGTCTCCGGTTGCCCGCTTAAGCGAATAGCCCATCAAATCAGGATATCCTTCGCACAGCCTCGCTAACTGGACAGCAGGACACGACACCATGAGTACTGCTGTCACACCCGATGCACTCCCCCCGAGTTCCGAACCTTCGTACGACATGGAAAACCGTGCTGTTATCGCCGAAGAGGCGGTCACGTCGATTGCATCCCCGCCAGCCGCCATTGCTCCGGTAGACATACGCAGCCTTGCTCTCACGGTGCTCGCCGTGCTGGCCGTCATCTTTGTATTGCACTGGGCGCGTGCGTTTTTCATCCCGCTGATGCTGGGCGTCATGATCAGTTATGCCTTTTCGCCCATTGTCAATCGGATGCAAAAATGGCGAATTCCGCGCGCCATTGGGGCTGCCGTTTTGTTGATCGGTATCGTGGGCGGGACAGGAGTTCTCGGCTATTCTCTCAGCGACGAGGCCGCCCAGTTGGTCGAAACCCTGCCTGACGCCGCACAAAAATTCCGCAAAGCCCTGCGCAAGGAATGGGGGACGACTGAGGGCGCGATGGAGCAGATGCAAAAGGCGGCCGTTCAACTTGAAAGTGCGGCGAATGAAACGATTGCTCCAGCCGCCACTGCTCCGAAAGGCGTGACTCGGGTACTCATCGAAAAACCCAAACTTAATATCTCGGACTACCTCTGGACCGGAACGGTAGGTGCGGCCGTCTTTACCGGACAGGCGGTGATGGTGTTGTTTCTGACCTATTTCCTGCTGGTTTCGGGCGACACTTTCCGACGTAAGCTGGTCAGGATCACCGGTCCCACGCTCAGCAAGAAAAAAGTCACCTTGCAGGTGCTGGACGAAATCACCGTCCAGATTCAGCGTTATTTACTGGTCCAGATATTCACCAGCATTCTGGTGGGCGTGGCAACCTGGCTCGCCTTTCTCTGGATTGGTTTGGATCATGCGGCGATTTGGGGGATCGCTTCCGGCGTATTCAATATGATCCCGTATCTCGGTCCGGTCATCGTTACCGGGGGCACGGGACTGGTCGGTTTTCTCCAGTTCGGAACAGTGAGCATGGCGCTCGTGGTCGCCGGCATCTCGCTGGTCATTACCACCCTGGAAGGATATTTGCTTACACCGTGGCTTACCGGCCGGGCAAGCCGGATGAACGCAGTGATGGTTTTCGTCGGGGTGCTGTTTTGGGGCTGGTTATGGGGTGTGTGGGGCTTATTGCTGGGCATCCCCATTATGATGATGATCAAGGCCATATGCGACCGGGTTGAGGACCTTAAACCGGTTGGTGAGTTGTTGGGAAAGTAGACCGGCGTAAGTTGATATGGCTACCCCGCCGTCTCTAATTGGTTGTTGAGAATCGCCAACATGCGGTCGATATCGCTGATGGAGGGATGTTGGGCGGTATAGCTGATTAGCAGATTGTTCTGCTCCTCTTCAGGGCTCCCAATGTGTGCCTGAATCTCTGCCTTGTCGCGGTATGGCGGCGCAACCGCAGTACGTGCCTCCAGTCTCTCCATCCTGCGTTCGAGATCGAGCAGGCGTTGTTCCAGTGTGATGGCGTATCAGTGTTCGGTGGCGTATGCGTTGCCTAGGCTGCCCGTGCAATCGCAAGCGTGACTGGCAAGGGAAGGCCGGGAATGTTGGTGACATGGCAATCCTTCTCCTGACGGCTAGGCTATCAGCGCGTCATAAATTCGCCGCGCAACCTCCTTGTCGTCCAGATATCCAGCGATCCCATGGCGGTTGCTCGTGCGGTTGTGCACATCCTTTTTATTTTCAATGTCGGGATTGGCAGGGTCGAGAGGAAAATGTTTAGTGTCAAGCGGATAAAGCGCAACCACGTCACGCTCGTCCATCGCATTGAACCACTTAGACACGCACTCAGGGCAACGAGTGGTCGATAATTTTTTCAGCGTCTTTCGAATCTCCGTCACGGCGAGCGGCGAGCCGAGTGTCATATAGAGCGGGATATTCCATCCGCGCAAGTGTCCCTGCTGTCGCAAAATGTTGTAGGAGACCACTGTGCCTAGAGAGTGGCTGACCACAATTGTCTCCAGTCCCGGAGTGATCGCCGCGCTGACCCCGTTATCGATTGACTCCCGAATTGCAGCATTTTTCAGATACTGATAGACATCCTGAGTGAATAGCGCGATGCTCGTGCCGCTTCCGTGGGGCACGAAACGATCAACAGCTTTGAGCACCGTCTGTAACCACTCCCAATTGAGCGGGCCGCGGTCAACTACATCCTGCCCGGCGATGCTGGCCATTTGGGCGTCAGTGATGCCTGCTTTCTGGCGAATCTCCTCTATCACAGCGCGCGTGAAGCGCTTCTCATCATCCTCGGTATCCGTTCCCCGCACGATCACCTGTGCTGCCTCGTCAAGCGATTTCCCGCCCACAAGGTCGTAGAGGGTGTCGCCATAGAAGGGAAATTTAACGTCCGTCTCCTGAATGGGCAGAGTAAGGTTGCTCTTCGCGAGCCCCTCTTCAAAGGCGTCGATCCACTCGGCCTTTAGCGCGATCGTGTCTTTCTGTTCCTGTGCCCGACCGTGGATGAAAACAAGTTGTCGTGTCATAGCACATCCCCTTTATGCATTGCCTCTGAGAGTTTTTCGAGCCCCGCGTCGTCGAAGAGTGACCAGAGCGAATCTCGCATAGTGCGTTCTATGCCTTTGAGTGCCGGATGCAGGCGCACACGATTTGCACCCAGCAGCGCCCATCCTTGGGACAGGAGGGGAAAAAACGGAACAATGCGATCATTCACGTCAACTGACTTGTCCAAGAGTTTTCGGCTGAGTAGAGCCAAGTCGAAGAACGTCACACCGATGTCGCTTCTCAAGTATTCGGACATATCTCGAATGCGTTGGTTGGCCTGTAAGTCGTGATAGGCGTACGCCGCATATACTGCGAGTGTGGGGTCGATGCCCTTTGCGTACTGCATATCCTGAGCGATCTTGATCGCATCGTCTTGCTCAAGACGGAAGCGGCCGTGCTGTGAAGACGATGCGGCCACGGCCCTAAGGGCGCGAACTCGTGCAGCACTGTCCTTGTAGATATCCCAGCGCCAGTCATTAGCAGAGGGTTCATACGCCACGTCTACTAGCTCGCCATCATCAAAGGTAAGTGCCGCAATGAATCCTCTGATGGCGGGGATAACAGTGCCCATCCCACCCTCAAAAGAGACAAGTACACTTATCGCTGGGTCGCTTGCTGGATTAATTCGCAGGATATTTCCTTCCGGTCCCAATAACTCGGCGTGTGCACGCGGCGAATAAAATCGGGTCATGCGGGCACCGCGCACCTTGATGCCGCATTGAGTTTCAAAATGATCAGGCCCGAAGGGCATTGCAATCTTTTCGACCGTCTCCACAAGGTGCCTGCCACCGGTCACCCGCGCTGTCCTGGTCGCCTCAAGTTGCAGGTCGAGTTCGCGCTCATTGCCAACTGCCGCCGATCGCACTAGATTCCGCGCAACGCTTTGGAGGTTGGGAACGGGAATGGGCTTGGGAATTGGTGGATGTGCCGACGCCCTACCGACCTCGCGCCTGGCATCTGTATCCTGGATGATGCGTGATAACCAGTTTGTGTCGGATGTGATGATCGCGTCGGGGTTCTGATTGACCTTTCCCTCAAGCTGCATTTTCTTGACTCGAAGCAGGACCTCACCTTCGAGGTACTTCTCTAGGTTGCGGGGCCTTACGTAGCGCGAAAGATCGCCCGGAACATCGGACATTTCGAGCACATCACTACGATGGCCGTTCAGAGCATCAAGTAAAGCGTTCGTGTAGAGGGCAGAATATGTGCCGGCTGCGGTGGCAGGATCTTTTATTTCTGCAGCGGTCCTACCAAGGAAACACGCAAAGAACTGATCGACCGGCCTCGCCCTATCTGCGGCGCCGTCGTTCGGGAATACATCGACACCACGGACGTTCTGCGCCTGGAGCCCTTCGGGCGCAACACGGCAAGCGTCGGAGAAAATGACGACATGATTGATACCGCAGTAGCGAGCCAATTCGACGCTTCCAGATACGTTGACGGCGGCGCTCGTCTTCACTGGCGCTTCGGTGAGCAGCCAATGTTCGTTTCGGTTGATGTTAACGCCGTGACCCGCAAAGTAGATGACAAGTTGGTCCACGCCAGGTCCGTCGATAATTTCCTTGATGGCATCGTAGATGAGATCTGGATACACCCTCTTGCCGTTCGCGTCGGTTATCAGCTTTGCATGGGTTCCGTCGGGCATTCCCTGCGCGAGAGCCCACTCATACATGCGTTGGGCGCCAGCTGCCGCATCCTTTAGATGTTGCAGATTACCTGTCTTATCGACTCCAATGAACACCCCTGCACGAACCATGGCCCATCCTCCTGATAAGGTCAGGAAACATAATCAAGACGTTCAATGTGCTGTATATAGCCCATAAGCTGAGCAAGCACTATGGTTCTTCATATATGCATGCAATTTATTAAAAGGTTTCGACATTAAGGCGAGGGTGCAACGCAGAAAATCTAAAAATCTAGAAATCGGTCATCCTTTCAGGATTTCAGGTTTTCTTTTTTCCGGACCTGCCGAAGCGTCGGTTGATGGCTCCAGGATGGCGCGAATGAATGAATGGAATTCGCGCGAGGCTAGGGAAGTAGGGCGGGTGTCTCAGTTCGACCCGCTGCGGTTACTCAGGCTGACCGCATCGAGCGTCCGATAGTCGGCGATTCTGTTGAAAAACTCCTACAAGGCCGTAACTGCAACATCGGTTTGAAAAGCCGACCGCTCAGAATTGTCCATATTCAACGATCGTCAATCCGCTGATGGTTTGAGTACCCCTATAACTCTGCGAAAAATCACCTTCAAAGAGTTTTTCAACAGAATCGGCCAATAGCGGTCCTTCGAGAAAATCTGTAAACCGTGGTCCGCCCGCGGTTGCTCTATTTTCCCAACAACTCACCAATGGGTTTGAAGTCTTCCACCCGGTCGCATATGGCCTTGATCATCATGATGATAGGCACGCCCAGCAATAAACCCCATACACCCCATAACCAGCCCCACTGCGGTGGTGCGCGCGACCAGCATGCCATGCGCGTTGATCGCGCCACCGGTCACCGTGTCGCCCGGCTGCTTGTCGACCGCAGAGATTCACCGGTCAGCAGGGACTCGTCGACCTGGCTGTTGCCCTCCAGAATTTCTCCGTCCACCGGCACCCGCTCGCCCGGGCCGATCACCACTGCGCCGCCCACCCGGATCGCGTTGATCGGCAGGTCGCGGTCGACCCCGTCGAGGCGCACGCCGGTGGGGGTCGTGCGCAAGGTCTACAGGGCGTCTGGTGTCCGCCTTGCGAGCAGGTTGCTGCGCCGCGTCGCGTGTCGAGGTCGGCTGCTGCGCAAACCAAGGCGTCGGCAAGGCAGGCAGCATGAAGGCCAGCGCGCAAAGCGAGGCGATGCGCTTATACTCTTCCCAAGCACCTTGGCGATCGAGGCCTACCTTGGCGCCTATGACGCGCCACCGGGGCAGCAACTTGAAAAGCGCCTGCGTGACTGGTTCGCGGCCACCGAACGCCATGCGCTGCAACTGCGCGAAATCGACGAGAACGAGTACTTTGAGATGAAGCGCAGGGAGGTCGTCCGCCCGCAGCAAACCGCGGTGCACTTAAACGAGTAAACGAGGCGCACCTCGGCCGCCGCGCTACGACGATCATGCCTTTCCGATTCCCCAAATTCGGTCGCACAACCGGCGTATTTCTCGGCCTTGTGGTCGTGCTCGGCGTTGGGGCGGCGCTATTCGACTGGAACTGGTTTCGCCATCCCATTGAGCGCTACCTGATCGATCGGTCGCACCGCGAAGTCCGGATCGGCGACCTGCATGTCGATCTCGGGTTTTCACTCGAACCGACCGTGCGCGTGCGAGACGTGCACATCGAGAATGCGCCGTGGGCGAGCAAGGGGCCGGCCGCTGTCGCCGGCGAGGCTTCGTTCACCCTTTCGCTGAGGAGCCTCTGGGAAGGGAGACCGGTCATTTCACGTCTGGTTCTGATCGACGCGGACGTGCAGTTGGAAAGGCACGCGGACGGGCTGAGAAACTGGCGACTGAGGAATCCAGACGATCGTGGCCCGGGCCGGGTCAAGGTGCTGCGGATCGAGCCCCACCGCACCAAGATTCGCTTCATTCGTGGCGACATCGATCTGGATGTTGTTGTGGCAGCCTCGGCAGCCGCTGCAAGCGGCCGGCCGCCCGATGGATTGCACCCGACGCGGATCGACTTCAAAGGGGCGTTCGGCGGCACGCAGTTCTCCGGTAAAGCCCTGACAGGCGCGTGGCTCACATTTCTGGAGACCGGCGAATCGTTTCCGGTGCGTGGCCACGCATCGGCCGGGAAGAGCAGGCTCGATGTCGACGGCACTGTCGCCGATCTGTTCAGGCCGTCTGCGATCAATGCAAGAGTGCGCCTCGCCGGTCCTTCGCTTTCGAACCTGCAACCCTTCTTGCGCATCGCGTTGCCCGCTTCGCGGCCCTATGAGTTCGAAGCACGCGTCCGCCGGGTAGAGAGGGACACCTCATTCCAGGAGGTGCGGGGAAGGATCGGCCATACCGCCGTTGCCGGGGACTTCAGTGTCGACCTGAGCAAGGCGCGCCCGATGCTGCAGGCCGCTCTGCGCAGCGAATCGGCCGATCTCGCCGACCTTGGACTTCTCGTCGGCGCCGGTCATTCGCCGGACAAGGCCGCCGATCGGAAAGGGGCGGCACGCGATGAGGCCGGGCCCGCGCGAAAGGATTCGAGGCCGGAGGATGCCAAGCCACGCACGCCCGAGCGTTTGTTCTCTGACCAGACGTTCAACGGCGAGCGCTTGAGAACCCTCGATGCACACGTGACCCTGGATGTCGGGACTCTGAAGGCTGCCGAACTGCCCGAACTCGAAAGTGTGCGAGTCACTGCCGACCTCGACGACGGGGTTCTGGTCATGAAGCCGATCAACATCGGACTGGCGGGCGGCCATGTGGTGGGACTGTTCACCTTCGACGGACGCCAGAAAGCGCTGTCATCGCACGCGAAAGTCGATTTTCAGAATATGCGGATCGAAGAACTGCTCGGCAGGCTCCCGAAAGGAGCGGAGAGCACCGGGCAGATCGAAGGGCACTTCGACCTGAAGGGGCGGGGCGATTCGGTCGCGAAGATTCTCGCCAGTTCGTCGGGCTCGATGGCGGTCTCCATGGCAGGCGGTGGAATCTCCAATTTGCTGGACGCCAAACTCGGCCTGAACCGCGGCAAGATTCTGCGTCTCTTGATCACCGGAGACCGGGCCATCGGCATTCACAGCGCTGTCGTCGCTTTCGATTTCGAGAAGGGCCTAGGGAAGTCGAAGACCATTCTGCTGGATACGGATCAGACGCGCACCGAAGGCGCGGGCATCATCGATCTGCGCGACGAAACCGTCGACGTGCTGCTGACGCCGCATCCGAAGAAGCCGGGTTTGTTTTCCGTGAACTCGAACATTCGCGTTCATGGGCCGATCCGGCAGCCGGAGTTTTCGGTTGAGGCAAGGGAGGGAGAAGAGCAGAGGAAAGAGGGAAAGGTGAACTGAATCGCCCCGGCTTTCCTAGAAACTTTCGAGCCGGTTGAAATACTGCTTTTCGAACTCTACCGGAGAACAGCGCTCAATACCGACCACCGCCTAGCCGATCCAGTACAGAACCCAGAAAAGCAAAAGGCCACCCCGAAGAGTGGCCTAAGTGCTTGCTATGTCTGGCTCTTAGTCCTGGTCTCGAACCGTGGACTATCACCCTGCGTCCTACAGGGTCCACGTTTATCATTCGAAAAGTGCGATGCGCGATTTGCGTCAATCAATTACGGGTCTAATAGGTGATTAAGTCCGCAATTAACAATAAAAACTTGTCATCACGTCGATGACAGCTATTGTTTGAACGAACAGACTCACTCTAATCTGTTAATGACCAACCCAGTTCTATGAACATGCTGATGGCTCGCTGCATCAATACGTATTTCAAAGAGCTGGCTCTATCTTGTGGAATTTTTAATCCATTTGGAGGCGCAAATGGCGATACCTTCACATCGGGATTTCCTGAAATTATTGGCTGGGCTACTTTTAACGATCCAAGCCTTTTCCTTACAGGCCGGCGGGGACTTGTCCGCCGAGGATGTCAAATCCCTTCTAACCGATAAAACTGTTTTCGCTAAACATGAGAAGGGTGGCTACAACTTCGTTGGCTATTTTGGCCCCGATGGGGTTGCAAAGCAGTTGACCGACAAAGGCGAGAAGTACACTGGGACCTGGCGCGTGGAAAGCGACGGTACGCTTTGTGTGAGTTGGGTTGGCGATTCCGATTCTGTCTGTGGCCCCCTGATCGCTACAAGCGAAGGCAAATACAGGAGGATGCGAACGAATCCCAGAAATATCATGGCCGGATCGATACATCTCGTCACATTCGAGCGCTTTGAAAGCGGTAATTCAAAAGGGCTTGAATAGCGGGCCCTACTGCACAAAATCCAACGCCGATCCAATACAGAACCCAGAAAAGCAAAAGGCCATCCCGAAGGATGGCCTTTCTAAATCTGGCTCGCCAAACCAGACAAATCTGGGCACTGGGTTGAGACTATTTCGTTGCCCTAGATGGCGGACGTAACCCGAAGCGGGAATTCAGGCGGGTTGCGGAGAACGTCTCATGTTCGGCCTTAGCTTCCGATGGAAACTTAGCCGATTACTGCCGCTGTGGATTCGTTACCGGACATGGGCCATAAAAACTCACCGAACGACAGCTTTCTGATTTCCTCTGCGGCAGGACACAACCCGTTACGGTTAACCACAGCGCGAAAACGCTCTATACCGTTTAGCCACTTGCGGAAGGCGTTGTGCCATACGCAAGTCTAATGCGCGCATGCGACAGTGGGCGAGTATATTCAGGCTTGTCACAGCAACCCCCAAGGTGCTTCGATGACCCGAGTTCAGTATATGGCTGCCTGCTTCTTGCTTGTGGCCTGGAGTTCTGCCATGGCAATTGACGAGCCCCTTTACACGGTGGTTCACACTTATGCAGCTTTCGAGGTGCGTCGGTATGAGCCCTATTTGGTGGCGGAGACGGTTGTCAGCACAGCGCCCAAAGATGCCGGGAACCAGGGTTTTCGTATCCTGGCGGGATACATCTTTGGACGCAACAAAGGGGCGCGCAAGATCGAGATGACTGCCCCCGTGGCGCAGTCACCCACCAAGATTGCGATGACGGTGCCGGTGGTCCAAAGCGCGACCTCCGGCGGTTACGTCATCCAGTTCGCGATGCCCCGAGAATGGACGCTGGAAACCCTCCCGGAACCACTCGATTCGAGTGTCGCCCTACGTGTGGTGCCCGCTAGGACGGTTGCCGTCATCGGCTACTCCGGGACGTGGTCACAGAGCCGCTACGAGGAGAATCTAAAGAAGCTTGAAAAGGCACTGGCACAAGCGGGTTTGCGCTGGCATGGCGAGCCGGTGTGGGCTCGCTATGATCCGCCCTGGAAGCCATGGTTCTGGCGACGTAACGAAATTTGGCTTGAGATTGATTGAGCGCGGAAAGGTTTGTTCGCCTCAGCGCGTGGCCGCTTTGTGGCGAGATGCCGTATGCGTGCACTCGGCCACGAGCGGAAGTTCGGTTTGACAGCTACGATATCGCAAAGCGGCCATTGCTTTTGCAAAAAAACAAACCCCGCCGAAGCGGGGCTGTCTCGAAGCGGGTGCGGCTTACTGCTTGCGCCGACGCGATGCTGCGAGACCGGCGAGGCCTAAGCCCAGCAGTGTGAGGGTGGCGGGTTCGGGAACTTGCTGCAGAAAACCGCGGATCTCTCCGCCGCCGAACGTCGTGGTGTGGATGTTGAAGTACGCCTTCCCATCCGTCATGCCGGCGATTAGTGCCGCCTCGGCGCCTGCCGTGGTACCACCGCCGAAGTTGGTGACGAACGCCGCCGTGTAGGTGCTAGCGAGGGTCAAGTCCAACAGCGGCGATAGGTAGGAACCGGATGTGACGCCCGCCGGAAACCCCGGCAGCGTGCCGGGGGTGACGGCCACGCCAATGGTGCCGGCCCCTGGTGACGCGGTACAGCAGTGAATGTGGGCGACGGTCGTCAATCCGGACAGACCTGTCCAGTCGGCGTCGATCTGGAGAGTTTGGGCCACCGAGTCGTAGGTGACCGCGACGGTCCCCGAGCCGGTTGCGCCCGACGCCTCGGGCGCCAAGGTCGACTCGTAGGTGATGATGCTGGCCTGAGCCGCGCCGGCAGAGATGCACAGGGCTGCGGCCGTTGCGGCGACGTATTTCAGCTGCATTTTCTTCTCCCCGATAGCGTGGACAAGATGTGGCTACGCAAGATATGTGCCGATCTCTCTAACTGCCTGATTTTATTGAGGCGTGCGAATTCAGTAAGACCACGATGTAAAAAACCCCGACAGGGGATCCCGCTCACGCTTTCCACCCTCCCAGCCCGGCAAGCATGGTTTTCAAGTGATCACGATGCTGCAGCATGGCCAGCGCCGCCTGGGCGGCGCCGTTGTCCGGGTAGGTTTTGCACCTGAACTTGCCTGACACGCGAGAGAATTCGTTCCCACGAAAGTCAAATCTGCGCTCGTCTCGCACGATGTAGCGCATTACTCATGCACCGAATAGCAGACGGTCGTCAACGTCCGCTTGGGGTCGACAAGCGCCTGTTGCGGATCCAGAAAGCTGACGTAACCGCTAACGCAGGTTAACTGTGGCGTACGAAGGCAGTTGCCGGCCAATAACGGTCAGTGACTTGTGAGCACGCGATGGCCGACCATAGCCGCTTCACCTTGGCGACCGACATCCAAGTCTACTTCTGCGATCCTCGGAGTCCTTGGCAACGCGGTTCGAGTGAGAACACCAACGGCTTGCTGAGACAGTACTTCCCCAAAGGCACGGACCTCTCGGTCTATTCACAAGCCAAGCTCAATGCCGTGGCGAGGCAATTGAATACACGCCCGAGAAAGACTCTAAACTATGAAACACCCGCTGA
>JBGSTQ010000402.1:0-1645 GCA_041736375.1 Thiobacillaceae bacterium | reverse complement strand
CCGAGCGGCAGCGGCGCGAGCTTCTGGGCGCGCGCCTGCTGGCGGTATACGGCAAGCTCGAGCGGCAGGGCGAGGTCGCGCACCTCATCGCCGGCCACCTGCGGGATCTGACGCCGCTATTAGGGAAGCTGGTGACCCATTCGCGGGATTTTCATTGAATGTGCCATCGATACCAGCTATGTCTCGGTCCGGCCAGGAGCGGTCATGGCCGAGGTGAACCATGAGCCGCCACTGGACCATTTCACCGGGTTGACATGCGGATTACTTCTTCCTACGAGTCAGTCGCAAACCGTCGCGGATGTTCATTCCCATGAGTGTCAGGTTGCTCGCCCCGGCAAGCAATTCGATGATCTGCATCAGATAAAAGATTGAGTCGAACTCTCCGGCCTGTGCTTTCGTGTTCAGGAACAGTGCCGCAGGCACGAGCACCAACAGTCCTGTCAACGCAATGACAGGCATACGGCGGCGCTTGGCTAATACCAGAGCGTGGGTGCTCTTTCCCCCCAGTGAAAAGCCCGTACCGCCTACAGCCGCCATAGTCGGGATAAACACGATGAGGGCATACGCAATAGCCTGCTTCACGGCCACTATGGCCTCATGCGACAAAAATAGTTCCGACACCACAGTGGAGATCCAAAAACTGGCAATGAACATGAATGATGCAAACGCCGTGATGACGTGAACTTTACGTTTGATGACTCTCATTGATCTTCTCCATCGGAAGTCTGGGTGTGAAGCGAAATAAGACGTGTCAGAACCTTATTGGCAACGTCGATTTCAGGGTCGATGAGGTGTTGCCTCAAGGAGCGTGTGTGCTTTTTCCAACTTGCCTCGACTTCCCGATATCGGCGTTGGCCGGCTGCCGATAGCCGGTACAGCGGTGACCGCATATTTGATGGATTCGGCAATCGCTCGATCAACCCCTCATCAAGCAGAAGATTGAGCTGCTTCTGGGCACCTTGCCGAGTAACGCCCATCGACTCGGCAATCCGTGGTGCAGAAAGTGGCTGATCGGACAATGCCAACGCCCCTAGCACCTGCCACCGCGCGCTCGTCAACCCAAATGGCACTGCGAAATGATCGCCCCACTGCACCATCGTTCCATTAGCTCTAAAGACAGCCAGAACGAGAACAGTAAGAGGATCGTTGATTTTCGACATATGGTTCTCCTGCTGAAAACTATGACAACCAGTTTACAAGATAGACAACCGGTTGTCACTGACTGCTAAGGCGTTGCTATCGAGAATGCAAGGTCTCCCCCCGGCGTCGGGGGGCACTAGGCGATTCAAGACTGGCTTTGAAGGGCTGCTCTGCGGTGGTACCCGCCTGAGATCGCGCAAAGGCCAATTACCGCAACGGTCCGGGCGCCGTCCTTCACCAAGACAGTTCGTTCCCCTAGACTGCACACCATGTGCGGCCGCTACGCCCTGACTTCCCCTCCTGCCGTGATCGCCGAGCGCTTCCACCTGCTGTGGACGCCCGAGCTTGCACCGCATTACAACATCGCGCCCGGCCAGACGATCCCGGTAGTGCGCGAAACGGGGCAGGGCAGGGAACTGGCGTTTCTCAGGTGGGGCCTGATCCCGTCCTGGGCGAAGGAGGCGAGCATCGGGATGAAGCTCATCAACGCGCGCGGCGAGACGCT
>JBGSTQ010000401.1:0-4224 GCA_041736375.1 Thiobacillaceae bacterium | reverse complement strand
GCGCGTGACGCCGCCGCGTTCGCGCTGGCAGCCACCGTGAGCCTCGGCCTGCTGCTCGCGCTGTTCGGCGCCTTCTTCAAGCTGGAGAGCTACCACACCCTCTACGGCGCGCTCGGCGGCGTGGTGTTCGTGCTGATCGGTGGCTATTTCGCCTTTCTGCTGCTGTACCTGTGGGCCCAGGCGCTGTACGCCTACGGCAAGGCCGACGTCACGGCGCTGGAGAAGCTGTTCCTCGGCAGCAGCGGCGAAGGCGCCAGCAAGCTCGAAGGCTACGTTTTCGCCGACAGCCATCGGCTGCTGGAAAAATACGGTCAGGTTCACCCCGCCGGCCATACCCTGATCGAGGAAGGCGACGACTCGCGCATCGCCTACTTTCTCTACGCCGGCCGCGCTGCGGTGTACAAGAACACCGACAGCGGCCGTCACCGCCTGGGCGAACTCAACGAGGGCCAGCTGTTCGGCGAAATGGCCTACCTGCTCAACGAGGCCCGCACCGCCTCGGTTGTCGCCGAAAGCGAGATCACCGTGCTGGCGCTGCCGCCCGGCATCATGGAAGAACTGATGCGTCATTCCGCCCCGCTCTCGCGCCGGATCATCGACACCCTGTGCCAACGCCTCGAGCGGATGAATCTGGCGTCACAAAAGGCACCGGACTGACTGATGTCCGCTTGTTTACGGGACGGTTCCGACGATGCGCGAAATACCCCGTGCAGTGCAACGAACAAGCAGGCAAGGGTTGACCAAACGCAGCGTCGCCACTAGAATTCGCGCTTCCCAATTCCCCGATAGCTCAGTCGGTAGAGCGACGGACTGTTAATCCGCAGGTCCCTGGTTCGAGCCCAGGTCGGGGAGCCAGATATAGAAAGGCCATCCTTCGGGGTGGCTTTTTGCTTTTCAGCGGGTCTGCCGGTCGTTATTGGGGTTCGGTATCGTCGCTCTTCGCTCCCCCAGCTTCTGAATTGCCAAAGGGCAGCCAGCCAGGGCTTTGGGCGGCGTGGATATGCGGATAACGCTAAGGAGCGCGACACATCAATCAATAGATTTCTTTAACAACTCTACAGCGAGGGATTTCATCAGATCAAACGGGAGAGCCCCTCCTTTGTCTCTTGCATACTTAATGAGCCTGCGCCACACCTTATCGGATCGCACCGAATCAAGAAATTCATGGCCGGCCCAGTTAAGCCCAAAGACATGCGCTCTGATTATTCGTCCCGTTTTGGAAAGTTCTGGCTCGTAGTCGACAAGACCCGCTTGAGCCAGTAACAGCATGTGATACATGATCGTCACTTCGTCATACCCTTCGATGGCTAACGTCTTTTGCGCCTTAAGGGACGGACAAAACTCAAGGAAGAACAAAATCTTCCTGATCAATTCCATGTCGCGCTTCAATCAGTTCTCCCTTTGCGCTGACGTTCGCGTTGCCCCGTACCAGCCACCAACTTCGGGGATCAATCGGCTTTCTTTGAAAGCGCCTTCTCAATGCGCTTCCGTACACGTTCACCAGTAGCGGATCTAGAGTCGGCGACAAATTTGCCGAAATACCTCTCGGCATGCGACGCCGCATCCTCAACACGGCCAAGTCTTATCAAACATAGGGACAGCCGATCTAGAGCCACCACCTCACCCCACTTCCCAGTTTCGGCAATCTCCTCTCTTCTCAATTGACCAACAAGCCCGGACTCATGTTCGATATCCACATAGCCATCGATATCTGAAATAGCGCGCATGTACATACCAATTGCAGCACCCATGTCGGTCTTTTCCATTGCCTTTGCGTCAGCTATGAGCGCCAGATTCGCGTCCCGGAGCTTGTGATAATTCTCTAGCTTCTCGTAGTCGCACGCTCTTCCGACATTGAAAGAGTTGACCAGGGTTTCACTTTCCTGAGCGATCCACAAGGATTCAAGCTCCTCGGCTTCGTCGGATGACAAGTTATCTTGAAGAATTCGGACGCTGAATTTCCCCCTTAGTCGTATGCTTACATAACGTTGCCAGAGGGTGTCCCGCTTGTCTGACCAAGCGCGATCCCCTATGCCCTTACCGATATAAAAGTATCTGCCGTCTGGCCCCACATGGGCGTACACATACGATCGGCGGGGGTTGTCCTGTGGGGTCCCTTCGATAGGCTTAAGAGATGTTGTGGGTTCCTCGCTATATGAGAGCGAAATGCCAGAGTTTGTGTTCTGAATTGAAAAGCCCATCGATACACCCTCCCCTAGAATTCAAAAGCCTCATAGTGTTGTGGGGCTTTTCTATTCCCACCATCTGTAAGCGATATGTAAGCAGCAGACAATAAAGACCGGCATTGGCCGGGGTGATGTCGTGGAGGGTATCAGCCACTTTGGCGGGTGTCGGCCAGGAGCCGCCCTTCGTGAATGCCACAGAGCAGCCATTCGGCTGACTGCTCCACACTGAAAACCGCCGAACAGGCTACGCGTGCAACTCGGCCAATCCGGCTGTTGATCGGGCTGTCGGTGTCGGGCGGCAATGGATCGGCGACCTGCCATTCAGCCTTTGATGACCCTAAACGGCAGCTTCCTCGTCCGGCGAATACGTGCATTGCTTTCCTGTTAAATGGCAGGCTTGGTCTGATCGTATCCCCCTATTGGGTTACGGGTTGAATGCAAGCTCGCACACCCCACATTCAATCTATATCTCCCGCGAGGAACAGACAATGACAGAATGGGTACAGGCAACTGTGGTCGAGTTTATCCGCTGGAACGATGCGCTGATATCGCTACGTTTTGAAGCTGAACTGGAACCTTTCAATGCAGGCCAGTTTATTCGTGTGGGGATGGATATAGATAGCGAACGCATCGGCCGCCCCTATTCCCTGGTCAATGCGCCCCATGAAAGGCCGCATGAGATCTATTTCAATATCGTACCCGAAGGCCCACTTTCTCCCCGTTTGGCGCAACTCCACCCAGGAGACAGCTTTTGGGTCGTTCCCAAACCCAATGGATTTCTCACTCTGGATGAGGTTCCAGAAGCCCGACACCTGTGGCTGTTTGCCACAGGTACCGCCATCGGCCCTTTTCTCTCCATATTGAAAACTGCTGCACCCTGGTCCAGGTTTGAAAAAATCGTTCTGGGTCATTCCGTTCGCACACGCAATGAACTGAGTTATCAGGAATCCGTCCATGAATTACTGGAAAGTCACCCCGCACAATTTCAGTTCGTTCCCTTCATTACCCGGGAGCCGTGTGAAGACCATCTATGTCAACGGATTCCAGCCAGTATCGAGAGCGGTGCATTGGAACAGAAAACCGGCTTGACTCTGACGCCTGAGCTTTCCCATGTGTTGCTATGTGGAAATTCCGGCATGTTGCAGGATGCCTTGATCAGGCTGGAAAAACGCGGTATGCAACGCCATCGCCGGCGTGAGCCCGGTCATGTCAGCATGGAAAAATATCACTGAGCCTATCGGTGCATTTGAAACGCACCGGATTTGGACTGGCTCATGGCGACGGACGGCATCGGAGACGAAATGCCGGCTACACACGGGAGCGCGGTGATCTCACGATCATGCGCGTCCCAACAACAATGTCCAACGACAGCTGTAGCATCAGCTGACTCGCAGGGGAAGCGTGGCAAGCAGGTGTCACACGAAACCATCTATCGCAGCCTCTTCATCCAGGCCCGTGGCGCCCTGAAGAAAGAATTGCTGCAATATTTGCGACGAACTCGGGCCATGCGCCGTTCGCGCCACCATACGCAGAAGACGGGGGATCATGGCCGAATCCTGAATACGGTATCGATCAGCGAGCGCCCCGCCACAGTGGAGGATCGGGCCGTTCCTGGGCACTGGGAGGGTAACCTGCTGATCGGCAGCAAGAACAGTCAGATGGCCACCCTTGTCGAGCGCCAGTCCCGCTATGTGATGCTCGTGAAAGTCGCCGGCCATGATACCGAAACGGTCATCAACGCCCTGATCAAGCACGCGCACAAATTACCGCGTGAACTGTACCAATCGCTGACTTGGGACCGAGGCCACGAGGTGGCCGACCATAGCCGCTTCACCTTGGCGACCGACATCCAAGTCTACTTCTGCGATCCTCGGAGTCCTTGGCAACGCGGTTCGAATGAGAACACCAACGGCTTGCTGAGACAGTACTTCCCCAAAGGCACGGACCTCTCGGTCTATTCACAAGCCAAGCTCAATGCCGTGGCGAGGCAATTGAATACACGCCCGAGAAAGACTCTAAACTATGAAACACCCGCTGA
>JBGSTQ010000376.1:0-2464 GCA_041736375.1 Thiobacillaceae bacterium | reverse complement strand
GTCGAGCGCGCCGCCGCTTGTGGCCGCGGCGCGGCAGGCGTCCAGCGCGGCAAGCAGCTCCACGCCGCTGTGGGCATCGTCGTCCCAGCCTGTCTGCATGCGGCCGCAGAACAGCAGGGCAGGCACATACTGGGCGGGTTGCCCCAACTGGTCGGCGAGCGCGACATAGTGGCGCACGTTCTCGGGGTGGCGGGTGAGTTCCAGCGCATGCAGCTTGACCCATGGCCGGCTCGCGGGGATGGCCTCGATGAAGGGGCGCGCCCCCAGGCAATGCGGGCAGGCGAGCGACCAGAAGAAGTAAAGATGCACCACCGGCTGGCCATCGGCATCGGCTTCGATCCAGGTCGTGTCGGCGCGTGCGCCCGGGACCAGCAGCGCAAGCAGCAGGAGGGCGTGAGCGAGAAAGCGCAGCGGCATCATTCGGTGGCCTGTTTCATGGTGTTCAGGTTGGCGGACGCTACAATTTTGCCCATGGATACCCTGCAAAGCTACGATGAACTTCCCTACGACAGCCTGCCACTGCCGGAAACCCAGCCGGATTTTCTCGCGGCGGTGGCGCGGCTGCACGGCTTCGAGGCGCCCGATCCGAGCTGCGCTCGCATCCTCGAGCTGGGCTGCGCGCAGGGCGGCAACCTGATCCCGCTGGCGTGGCGCTGGCCGAAATCCAAGTGTGTGGGAGTCGAACTCTCGCGCGTCCAGGCGCAAGCCGGAGCTGATTTTATCGCCCGGCTTGGCCTCGCCAACGTTCGCATCCTGCACGGCGATCTCGCTGCGCTGCCGGACGACCTCGGCGAATTCGACATCATCATCGCCCATGGCGTGTTCTCCTGGGTGCCGCCTCCGGTTCGGCAGGCCGTGCTCGAAGTCTGCCGCCGCCATCTGTCGCCGCAAGGCATAGCCTACATCAGCTTCAACGTCGCCGCGGGCTGGGAGAAGCTGCAGCCGCTGCGCGCCGCCCTGCTCGAACGCACCTCGCCCGACCTGCCCGCGCCCGAGCGTCACCGCCAGGCCCTGCGTGTTCTCGCCGAACTGGAGGCGGAATGGACGGATTCCGGTTTGCTGAAGGAAATCGCTTATCTCAAAACCGCCGCGCCATCCTACCTGTTCCATGAATACCTGGCGGACTTCAATACCCCGATGCCTTTCGGCGAATTCGTGGCGCAACTGGATGCCAACGGCCTGCGCTATGTCGGCGAAGCCGGACCGCGCCGTGCCGTGGTCGAACTCGAGGATGCCTGGGGTCTGGCGGCGGAGGGCATGGCGGGGCGCTGGATGGATGCCGAGGCCGCGCTCGACGAAGCACTCGCCACGCGCTTCCGCCGTGCCCTGGTCTGCCGCGACGATGCGGAGTATGCCCAGCCAGCACGGGCGGAAATGCTGGAGTCGCTGCGGTTCTGTGCGGATCTTTCGAGCGACGAGGAGATCGACCTCGAGAGCCCGACCGAACAGAATTTCGTCAACCCCGCTGGCAATACGTTCCCGGTCACCGAGCCGGCGATGAAGGCGGCGGTCATGGCCCTGTCGGCCGCCTATCCTGACGCGCTGGCGTATCCGGACCTGCTGGCTTCATCCCGCGACGTCCTGACCGAATTCGGCGTGGCCGGCAGCGTCGACGAGGACAGCTTCCGCGACGCGCTGTTCCAGCTGGTGATGACCCACGGTGTCATGCCCACCGTCTCGGACCAGTCGTTTGCCTGCGAACCGGGGGAACGTCCCCGTGCCCATGCGCTGGCGCGCTTGCAGGCGAGTTTGTCCGGCTGGGTGGTGAGCGGTGCGCGCCATGTGGCGATGGATCTCGATGGCCCCGGTCGGGTCCTGCTGGGGAGGCTGGATGGCAGCCGCACGATCGAAGCGCTCGCCGCGGATATGCAGGCTGCGCTGGCCACGGATGGAATGGCGTTGTCGCGGGAGACCGTCAGCGAACTGACGCAACGGCAGGTGTGGCTGTTTGCGCGTCAGGGCCTGCTGACGAAGTGAACGAGGGAAGGCCGCTGGCAAGTGAAATCGGGTCAGACGCGTGTCGCCGGGAATTGCGCATTTCCCGGATCGGCCGAACCGGTCGTTCGAGCGTGTCGAATACGCCCGTATCATGGAAATTCATGAGACTGTTCCATTCGCGTTCGTTCAATCCTGCATTCAAATTGCGCCCAACGATCCCGAACCCGAAGGACCCCGACATTGTCTAGGCAGCAACCATCCGGCAGCCTCACCCGTCTGCCGCCGGGGTCGCTCGCCTGGCTGACCTGGGGCCTGCTTGCCAGCCTCTATTTCGTCGGCTTTTTCCAGCGTGTCGCCCCGGCGGTGATGGTCGACGAACTGATGCGCGATTTCAGCATCACCGCCACGCTGCTCGGCAATCTCTCCGCCATCTATTTCTACACCTACGCGGCGATGCAGATCCCCAGCGGCCTGCTTGCCGATGCCGTCGGCCCGCGCCGCGTGGGTACGGCGGCAGCGGTGGTCG
>JBGSTQ010000350.1:0-4082 GCA_041736375.1 Thiobacillaceae bacterium | reverse complement strand
GGTCGGCTTCGTCGTCCAGGGCCCGGCAGCCGAACGCGCGGGCACGCCCCTCGACACACGGCTGCGCGGCAACGGCAATGGCGGACACGACTTCGGCACGGCCTTGTCGGCCGGGGACAAGGCCGTGCTGCTGGAATACCTGAAAACCCGCTGATCCGGACATCGATCATGCCCCGTCAGCCTCGCGTCACCTTCCAGATCGCCCCCCGGGCCTCGGTCCCTGATGCACGGTATGGCGGGCATCACGTTCACCTGAATCAGGAGCCGACATGACCAACGCGAAAACCTCCTCACTCACCGGACGCCACAAGGCACTCCTGATCAGCGGCGCGCTCGTCGTCCTGGCGGGTGCATCCGCACTGGTGCTGCTGCGTCCCGGTTCCGCCTGCCAGGGCGTGTTCGAACAGACCGCACCTCGTCTCGAAGCCAACATCGAGCTGATCAAGAACAAGGGAGGCTTCGCCGTCAGCCAGGAAAAAGTGCAGGAGCTGACCGACGGCGCACAGAAGGTCGGCCTGCATCTAAAGACCTGTTGCAGCGTGCTGGAAGGCGGCAGGCTCAATCCCGAGCAATTCCAGCAATGCGTCGAGCGCGCGTCAGCGTATGAAAAACAGATTGCCGAAGTCGCTCAGCAGGTTGACGCTGGCGCGGATGCCCAGCGACAGGGGAACACCGCCATCGTGCAGCAACAGACTACGCAGATTGCGCAAACCCTGCAAACCGCGGCGAGCGAAGTGGTCGCCTTCGAGCAGCAGATCACGCAGCTGGCCCCCACTGCCGCCATCCGCGCATCCACTCCGGTCACCCGCGGCGGAGCAGAAAGTGAACCCAACGACACCAAAGACAGTGCCGTCGAGCTGCGTATCAACGCTCGCGTGAACGGCGAAATCGCACGCAGCGACGACAACGATCACTTCAAATTCACCTCAGGCAAGCCTGTGCGTGACCGCGTCATCGCCAAACTGGAAAACCGCTCCGAGACCCTGCGCCCCTACCTCACGCTGTTCGGTCCCGACAAGGCGCAATTGCAGGAGGCTTACAACGGCACTCCGGGCGCCGATACCGAACTCGACTTCACCGCCGAGCCCGGCAAGCAGTATTTCCTCAGGGTCAATCCCTACGCCACCACCGGTGCTTACACTCTCAGCGTCTCCCCGCAAAGCGCGCATGACCGCTTCGAACCCAACGATGACCCGGCGCACCATGCGCCCACCCCGCTCGCAGCAGGCAAAAGCGTCGACGCCAGCATTCTGGATGCGCAGGACGATGACTGGTATGTGCTCAAGGCCGCGCCTGGCAGCACCTTGCGGCTGCAGCTCGAAAACCGCTCGACCACGCTGCGCCCGAGCGTCATCGTCTACAACGCCCAGCGTTCCAGTCTGCATAACCCTTACGACGGCACGGCCGGTGCCTCGCTCGATTTCAGGTTCGACACTACACCCGGTGCGACCTATTTCTTCAGGGTTTCGCCGTATGGCACGCATGGCGCCTACAGGTTGACGCTGAATTGACACCCCTTCACGAAAGGAACGTTCCATGGCGCTGAAGAACCAAAGCACCCAGCCCGACCGGCCGCTCAAAACCAGCGCTGAAAAGGCCACCGGCCAGCGGCTCGACGCCTTTCCAGACCGAATCGACCTGCGCGACTGGTTTTACCAGCCGGCACTGATTTCGCTGCCCGACTCGCTGGTGAGCTGTCCACACATCAAGCCGGCCATGATTCTCGACCAGGGGCAAGAAGGCGCCTGCACCGGCTTTGCGCTGGCGGCTGTGGTGAACTTCCTGCGCGCCAAACAGAAACGGACCGCCATCGTCAGCCCGCGCATGCTGTACGAACTGGCGCGGCGCTACGACGAGTGGCCGGGCGAGGCCTACGAGGGGTCCTCCGCGCGCGGTGCGATCAAGGCCTGGGCCAAGCATGGCGTGTGTTTGCGCTCGTCGTGGAAAGACGACCAGCATGGCATCACGCACATGAGCGACGCCATCATCCAGCAGGCGATGGCGACGCCGGGCGGCGCGTATTACCGCATCCGCCCCTACAACGTGCGCGACATGCACACCGCGCTGAACGAAACCGGGATTCTCTACACCACGCTGATGGTGCACTCGGGCTGGTCCGATCCGGGCGGCAGCAAGGGCCACAAGCCGGTGCCGGTGAGCTATGTACATCGGGGCCGCAAGGTGACGCTCAAACTGCCGGTGATCAAGCGCAGCGGTAGCGCAGACGGCGGCCACGCCGTCGCCATCGTCGGCTACACCCCGCAGGGTTTCATCATCCAGAATTCCTGGGGGCCGGGATGGGGCACCGGGGGCTATGCGCTCTTGCCCTACGAAGACTTCCTGATGCATGCCACCGACGTCTGGGTGACGCAGCTCGGCGTGCCGGTGACGATGGACCTGTGGGCAGAAGACAAAACCATCGACACCTCCGGCATCCAGCGCACCAGCCGCACCATCCCGCTATCCGACATCCGGCCCTACGTCATCGACGTCGCCAACAACGGCGAGCTGTCCGATTCCGGCGAGTACTGGACCACCGAGTCCGACATCGAGCGTCTGTTCTGCGAAACCATTCCCGCCAAAACGCGCGGCTGGAAGAAACGCCGCATCCTGCTCTACCTGCACGGCGGCCTCAATTCGGAATCCGCCTCGGCCAAGCGCATCGTCGCCATGCGCGACGTCATGCTGGAAAACGAGATCTATCCCCTGCACATGATGTGGGAGAGCGACTTCCTCTCCAGCGTCGCCAATCTGTTCAAGGACCTGTTCTCCGAGGCCGACAAGCTCGCCGGTGGCGGATTCCTGGACAACCTGACTGAAGCCAAGGACCGCGTGCTCGAACTGACGCTGGCCCGCTCCGGCCACCGACTGTGGGGCGAAATGAAGGAAAACGGGCGGCTGGCGTCCGACCACCCCCACAACAAGGGCGCCATCCAGCTTGTCGCAAGCTACGTCGAACTGGCCAAGAAGAAGCTGGCCAGCCATGAAAAGGCCGGCTGGGAACTGCACATCGTCGGCCATTCGGCGGGCAGCATCTTCGCCGCCTATGCCATGCCGATGCTATCGAACCTGGGCATTCCGCTGAAGAGCGTGCAGTTCCTCGCCCCCGCCATCCGCACCGACACCTTCAAGCAACTGTTGCTGCCCGGTCTGGAAGCGGGGCACACCCCGCTGCCCAGCCTGTATCTGCTATCGGACAAGCTGGAGCGCGACGACAGCGTGGGGCCCTACGGCAAATCCCTGCTCTACCTCGTATCCAATGCCTTCGAAGGCACGCGCGAGGTGCCGATACTGGGAATGAAGGCCTGCATCGACGTCGACAAGACGCTCGCCAAGCTGTTCAAGGGAAGCGTCGACGGCCGCCCCGCCCTGGTCGTCTCCGAGGGTATCCCGATCGATGCCTCCGAGGAGGCCGCCGCCATCCAGCAGGGCGCCTCCGTCAGCCACAGCCACGGCGGCTTCGACAACGACTGCGCCACGATGAACTCGGTGCTGACCCGCGTCCTCGGCAGTGTGCCGAAACGGCTGTTCACCGCACGCGACCTGCATTATTGACCGCCGCCGGGGAGCCCATATCATGCCAGCCGACTTTTCCGCCCTGTTCGACACGCTTCTGGTACTGGCCGGCCTGGTGCTGGTGGCCACCGGGCTGGTGATGTTCATCTACAGCAAGACCAGCACGCAGGCGTCGTCGGTCGAGGCGTTCGGCATCAAGCTCAACGTCACCCATCCCTCGCTTATCCTGGTCCTGGCGGGGGTCGGCCTGATGCTGGCGCCGCGCTTGCTGCCGGAACCGGCAGGAAGGGCAGACAAGCCGGAACCGGCCGTTGTCGCCGAAGCGGCCAAACGTCAGACCGCGGAACCCGCAATCACGGCGATGCCTGCACCCGCGTCCGTTGCCACCCCTCCCCCATCCGCGCCAGCCCCGTCCGTCCAGGCCACGGCCGAACCTGCAACCCGCCCAGCAGCCAAATCAGCCGTGGCTCAGCCTGCCGCCCCGCCAAGCTCCGCTGCCTCGACGCGACCCAGCCAGGCTGCGAAGGCAGCGACCGTGCCGGCCCCACCGAAGAAAACGGCAGCAC